>NZ_JANSHU010000004.1:40132-53084 GCF_047461755.1 Synechococcus sp. R65.1
GCCCGTCTGCGGATCCGTCAAGCTGGAGGTGCCGATTTTGACGACAATGGTTCCCTCTGTAGCTGCCATATCGCTAACCCTCCCACCCCACGGCAACCTAGGGCCTGGCTTGCCCGCGGGGTCGCTCCGAGGGAGAATATTATAAGTTTGCCTCCCGCTCTCTTTCTTTGCCTGTGAATCCTGTCCGCACCTTTTCGGCCACCAAAGCGGCTTTTTTGAGCGCCTACCCTCGCCCCATCCATCCTGCCTATCGCCGGGTGGTGGAAGAGTTGCTGGTGGAGCTGCACCTAGCCACGGTCAACGGCGCCTTTGTCTACGATCCCTTTTTTGCCCTGGGGCTGGTTACCCTCTACAACGGGCTGATGGAGACTTACCCTTCTCCTGAGCAGCGCGAGGTCATCTTCAACGCCCTCTGTAAGGCTCTCCACCTCAAGCCGGAGGTGGTGCGCAGGAATGCCCGTGACCTGCTGGAGCTCCTGCGCAGTGGGGATCCCCAGCAGCGCTACAACCTGCTCTGCCTCAAACCAGAGGCGGAGGATGTGGGGGGGCTAAAGGCCATCTTGCAGCGCATGACCCAGCCTCCCTATGCCTACAGCCGAGTTTTGGCCGTTGGCCTCTACACGGCCTACGAGGCAGTAGCTGCCTCCCTCTATAAGGATCCCGAAGAGCGCAGCCGCCGCTTTCTGGAGGAGGTGATTAGGAAGCTGCCTTTCTCGCCAGAGAGGGTGAAAAAAGACCTGGAGCTCTACCGCAGCAGCTTGGACCGCCTGAAGCAGGCGCGCGCTGCTCTCGAGGAGATGGTAAAAGCGGCCCGGCGTCAACAGGAACGTCGCCAGTCGGCGGCTTCCCTGCCCGGCAGCTCCACTGCCGATCCCCCAAGATCCAGCAGCTAGGCCAAGTAAGCAATCCAACTCTCGACTACCTCTGGCGAACCATACCAGCATCGCGCGCCGCGGCCCGAGTGGTAGCAATTGGGAAGGGTGAGGTTGATAGCTCCCGGCAGATGGGCTGCCTCGATGGGAGTGATGCCATCTCCCCAGAGTTCTCCCTGGCCGGCAGTGAGCCGGTAGCTGTTGTAGGCTAGCCAGCTGAGGTAGTGCTCTCGCCGCCACAGGGATCCCCAGCCCACGCGCCGTCCTTGGATGGCCTTGCCAGCCACGCACACGTACTTGACCTGAGGCCAGAAGGCGCCTGGGTAGTGGGTGTTCACAAAGTCCAGGTTGCGCCTTGTCCAGCGCTCCCGGCTGGTGTGAGGGGATCCCAGGCTAATCAGGGTGGCCACGTGATCCCGCCCCTGCCAGACCTGACCTCCGTAGGGCACCGATCCCAGGTAGATGCGAGCAATCCAGCCGCCAGCGGAGTGGGCCACCAAGTTCACCTGCTCAGCTCCAAACTCGGCCTGGGTACGTCGGACAGTGGCCTGGAGAGCCCGCAAGATAGGCGTGACCGGCCTTCCTCCCAGGGTGGGCAGCCAACTGGCTACCCGCAGCGGTACCACTCGCGCTGGATAGCCACGCTTCTCCAGCTCCCGGCGCAAAGGCTCGTACTCCGAGGCGCCCGCCAGATAACCCGGCAAGATCACTGTGGGCAGGGGAGCCATGGGCTAGCGCGGGTACCAAAACATGCCCTTGATCCCCTCAGGGTCGGCCGTAAAGCCAAGCCGCTCGTAGAAGCTGACCACTTCCCGGTCGGCAAAGAGGGTGATGTTGCTGATGTCCTGGGCGCGCAGCTCCTGAATGACCTTTTCCATCAGCCGCCTGCCCAGCCCTCGGCCCTGAAACTCAGGATGGACCACTACATCCCAAATGGTGGCGTTGAAGGCATGGTCCGAGGTGGCGCGGGCAAAGCCAATGAGACGTCGGTAGCTGCCCCGCTGCTGCCACATCGAGACCACCAAAAAACTGTGCTGCAGAGCTTTCCTAACTTTGTGGATGGGGCGACGCGACCACCCTACTGCATCGCAAAGCTCTTCCAGCTCGTACACATCTACGTTGGGATCCAGGCTAAAGACAATAGTCTCCCCCCCCACCGCCACCGTCTCCTGGCGAGGGGCAGGTGTAGCCGTTTGCGTTGACGCTTTGGCGGCGGCAGCCCCTGCTGACCCAAACAGGCCTTTCCAAAAACCCATGAATTGCAGTGGAGTAAAAGCCCACCTCTGTGAGCATGTCCCCAGTATAGCCAGGATTGGCAGCAGAAACGGCCAGTCTGCCCAGGTGCTTCCCTGTCGGCCTGGAGAAGATTTCGAGGGAGACTTATAATTCAGGCTGGCCGGCGAGAACGTTTTATGGCTACCCCTGGCACTGGCACCCTCGTCAATGCCCTCGCTATCCTCTTGGGCAGCGGCCTTGGCTGGGCACTAGGCCGTCGTTTGCCGGAGCGCATCAGCCAAACCCTGCTCCAAGCTATGGGCTTGCTGGTGTTGGTTCTGGGGATGCAAATGGCCCTTACCCTCAGCAGCGCCGCCCAGGCAGTCACGGTCTTGCTGGCCTTGATCGGGGGAGCTTGGCTGGGGGAATGGAGCGATCTCGAGGCTGCCTTTGAGCGGCTGGGACAAGCTTTAGAAAAGCAGGTGAGCCGCTGGCTGGGCCCTAGCCCCATTGCTTGCGCCTTCGTGGCCCCCAGCATTCTCTTTTTGGTTGGGCCCATGACGCTGCTGGGATCCATCCAGGATGGCCTGGGGGATCCCTCGCTGCTCCTGGTCAAAGCTGCGCTGGATGGCATAGCCACCCTGGCTTTTACCGCCAGCCTGGGCTGGGGTACGCTGTTTTCCGCCCTGCCGGTGCTCCTGGTTCAGGGAGGAGTGGCCCTGCTGGCGCGACAACTGCAGCCCCTGCTGCGCCCAGAGCTGCTTGCGGCCTTGGAGGCCACCGGTGGGATCCTCATCCTAGGTATTGGCATTAACCTGCTTGGCCTAGCGCGCCTGCGGGTGGCCAACCTGTTGCCGGCTTTGCTGATTGTGGAGCTGCTGGTGGGATTCTTCCCGCTGTGGGATCTTGACCTCTAGTCTGTCCAGAGCAAGGAGCAACTCCCCTCAGCTTGGCGGCCAGTGACGCTGGGAGATCCCGCTAGTGGGGTAGGAGAAGCCTCTATGGCCACCTTCCTCCGCGACTGGAGCTACCGCTTTCCCTGGCTTTACCGCAGCATTAGCCGCGCAGCGGCCCTGGCAGTGGGGGGGTATGCTCGGCTGCGGCGCTTGCCCCTGCAAGGGATCCCCATCCAACCTCAGGATCGGGTGTTGGATCTCTGCTGTGGGCCGGCGGAAGTGACACCGCTTCTGGCCGAGCTATGTCAAAACGTGGTCGGCGTGGATGCCTCACCCAAAGCCCTAGCAGCAGCCCGCCAGCGCCTACCCAACGTTGAATTTGTGGAAGCCTTTGCCCAGGATCTGCCCTTTCCCGCCGACAACTTTGACTGGGTACACACCAGCTTGGCCCTGCACGAGTTGACCTTCCCCGACCTCGAACAGGTGCTGCGCGAAGTCTGGCGGGTGCTCAAGCCAGGGGGAAGGCTTTTACTTCTCGATTTGCACGCGCCCCACCAGCCCCTACTTTGGCCCGGACTGGCCCTGTTTCTAGCCCTGTTTGAGACCGAGACTGCCTGGCACTTCCTCAAGCTGGACTTGCCCCAGTACCTGCAGCACCAGGGCTGGCAGGCCGTCCGGCAAACCCTGCACGCTGGAGGAGCCCTGCAGGTCATCCAGGCGCAAAAGCCTGTTGCTTGATTTGATAGAGCAGTTAACCCTGGTGCCAGAAGGGAGTGCCCAGAACAGGCGTGCTGGGCTGGGGTGTTTCCTGCGGAGCCATTGCCCCCGCTAGATAAGCTTGGCGGCCTGCACGCACCGCTGCCGCGAAAGCCTCGGCCATCGCCACCGGATCCCGGGCTAGGGCCACTGCTGTATTGAGCAGGACCCCATCGAAGCCCCACTCCATGACCTGGCAAGCGTGGGAGGGCAAGCCTAGGCCGGCATCCACAATTAGCGGCGCCTCGATCCGCTCCCGCAGCAGACGCAGATTGTAGGGGTTGAGGGGGCCTTTGCCCGTGCCGATGGGAGCAGCCCAGGGCATGACCACCTCACAACCGGCATCCAAGAGCCGCTGGCAGAGCACTAGGTCGTCGGTGCTATACGGCAAGACCTTAAACCCCCGCCGAACCAGCTCGGCAGCGGCAACGGGCAGTTGCACCGGATCCGGCTGCAGGGTGTAGTCATCGCCAATCAGCTCCAGCTTGATCCAGTCGGTGCCGAACACCTCTCGGGCCATCTCCGCCGTCGTGACCACCTCCTGCACGCTGTGGCAGCCGGCGGTGTTGGGCAAAAGTGGGATCCCCAGCTTCTGCAGTAGGGCCCAAAACCCCTGAGAGGCCTCTGGCCCTAGGGCACCCTGGCGCCGTAGGGAAACCGTCAACAGACAGGGCTGCGCCCGCGCCACCGCCTGTTCCAAAATAGCCGGCGAAGGGTAGCGGGCTGTCCCCAGCATCAGCCGGCTGGGCAGAGCCTGGCCGTAGAGCACCAAGGGATCCTCATCGGCCTGGATTGAAGGGGAAAGCTCAAGAAGAGTGGACATCGCTGGGACAGAGTTTAGGACAAAGAGGAAGGCACCTATGCCCTAGCCCCCGGCAGCCGGCACAAGGATCTCGACCTGGTCGCCCTCTTGCAGACGGGTTTGCTCGTAGCGGGCGCGCGGCACAAACTCTAGGTTAACCGCCACTGCAAAGGGTCCACAGACCTCCACCTGGGCGATGGCCTCGGCCAAAGTTGCGCCCTCTGGCAAATCGTAAGGCTTCTGGTTGATCAAGACCCGCATGGCGACAGAGACTCCCGGGGAAACGAGGCAGCCTGCACCTGAAAGGGGATCCCCAACTGCTGGGCTAGGCAGCAACTGCCGTGGCGAAGGTACTCCAGGACGGCGTCGTGAAGGGCCGGAGCAATGAGAAAACCGTGGCGATAGAGGCCGTTAATCTGCAACAGGCGTGGGGACGGCTCCACCACTGCCGGCAAGTTGTCTGCTAGGGTGGGACGGCATTGGCTGCCTAATTCTAGGATACGCGCTTCGGCAAAGGCAGGGTGAACCGTGTAGGCGGCGCTGAGCAACTCCAAAGCCGAGCGGACGCTCACGGGCGAGCGATCCTCGGATTCAATTTCAGTGGCTCCCACCACGAATAGGTGCCCTGGCTTAGGAGCAATGTAGATGGGATAGCGAGGGTGTAATAGCCGCGTTGGGCGCCGCAGCGAAACTTCTGGAGCATACAAACGCACCACCTCCCCCCGCACTCCCCGCAGCGGTTTCTGCCCGCCCCATTCTTTTTGGGCTCCCAGACCACGGCAGTCCAAAACCCAGCCGCCGGTTTGCTGCTGCCAGGCCCGCGCCCGCTCGAGATCCCAAGAGGATCCCCACTCCACCTCCACCCCGTGCTGCCGCAGCTTGGCCAGCGTAGCCGACAGCAGTTGGCGGTTGTCTAGTTGACCCTCCTGGGGAAGATAGAGACCCTGGCTAAATCGGCCGGCCAGCGAGGGCTCCAGTTCAGCCAGGGCCTGGGCATCGAGCGGCTGGGGGCGGGGAAGATGGGGGAGGCGTTCTCTCACCGCGGCCAGCAAGTTGGAGAAGCGCTTGGCTTCCCCAGCATCTTGACGGTGCCAGAGGATCAAGGTGCCCTCCTGCTGAAAGAAAACGGGCTCTGGCAGGCTGGCTAGCAGGGCGGGCCAGCGGGAGAGGGCGTAGTACCCCTGGGCCACCACGCTGGCTTCGGTGATGACCGACTCAGCCAAAGGAGCGAGCATGGCCGCGGCAAAATGGGCGGCGCTGCTTTCTGGGGCGGTGGCCGGGGCTGCTTCCACCAGGTGCACCCGATGGCCGTCTTCGAGCAGGCTGGCAGCCAACAGGCGCCCCATGAGGCCGGCCCCGAGGATGAGGACCGGATCCGGCTGGGCCGTCCGGGGCGTGGGCGAGGGCTTGGTCTGAGGAGAGCCGCTGGGAAGGGTCATTGGCGGTCAGTGGGGTCAGAAGCTGCAGGTAGGACTCCGCAGCAGGCCAGCAGCCTGGGCCTACCTAGAAAGATCCCGCAGGACATCCACGAAGTGATAAGGGGGCAAGGGAGGACTCCAGTCCAATTGCCAGTGGGGGTGCTCCGCCAGCCAGGTTTGGGTGAGCTGGGCGGCAACTTCCCGTTCGGCGGGAGTGAGTAAAAAGTATAGCCGCAGCACTTCTCCTGACTGGGGATCCCCCCTCTGCACAGGCCAGTTAGGGGGCCAGAGCTGCTGCAGCACGGCTAGCTCCTGCTGTTGTTGCTCCTGGGCCTGGCGCTGTTGCAGGTAGGCCTGCTTGCGGGCTAGCAGGTAGGCCGTTCCACTGGGGGCGGGCGGGGGATCCCCAGGAAGCGGGGTGTGAACCCTGCCTTTGAGGCAATACTCGGCTCTTTTCCCGAGAGCAGCTAGCGCCTGTTCGTACTCCGCCTGCTGGGTTAACAAGTGGGCTCCCAGCTTTTCGGCCGAGAGAAAACATGTGCCAAAGCGAAGAGGCAGAAGGGGTGTCTGGGCAAACAGCCGGCAGATCACCTCGTCATGGCGCAGAGCCAAACGCAGGAGTACCTCGTCCGAAGCTTGGAGTGCCGCTGGGTTGGGTAGGGGCTCAATAGCGGCGGCAATGCGGCCCCCCGGCGGGGAGAACACCTGCAGTGGCCGCTGGATGCCAGGGGTTTGCTGGATGAATTGGCAAAGGGATGCCCCCGGCGTTGGCAAAAACGCATAGGTGTAAAGGATCCCTGCCGGCGGCTCTGGCTGAGCTGACCACAGCATGGTTCAATCCAGGCTGGGCTTTTCTTCTCAGCTTAAAGCCGCAGGAGCCAGGACGTTCGCTTGCCAAGCCTCACGCCACCCCTGCTGCCGCTAGGCTAGAGAGGGGGTTCAAGAATCAGCACACGTCAGTATGACTAGTGGCCCAGACTTCCAGTCTTTGGAAACCTTTCAAAAAGAAGAAACTGAGCGCTTGCGGGATCTGCTCCCCGCTTCCTTCCGAGCTTGGATCAAAGTGGTTCCTCACTCGGGAGGCGAGAGGCTGCTGGTTTCTCGCCGCCAGGCTCCCTGGCAGCCCCAGGGCACCATTGCCATCGACTTTCGCCGGTGGCAAGGGATCCCGCAGCCGCACCGAGATCTCCTGTTTTTGCGGGAGGTGGGCTGGCTTAGCCATCGCAACTGGCTGCAGCCAGGGTTTTACCAATCGCTGGCGCTGTTTGGGGGCATTACCACCCTGGTGGAGCTCTCTCTGCAACACCCCTTTTCTGCTCTTCTAGCTGGGGGCATTACGGCCCTCTCCGTTCGACAGATCTGGCAAAGCCTCAATCGCGAGAGCGCCCCTTTCGATGCCGATGAATTTGCCCTGCGCCGCGCCCAGTTCCGCGGCTATACCCGTCAGGAGGCAGCCCGACACTTGGCAGAGGCTCTGGAACAAACCCTGAAGCTGGATCCCTCTGACATCCTGACGGCGCTGCGGCTGCAGCGGCTGAGAACCATCGCCCGCAACCTCACTCCCTCACCGGGGAGCTCCTGAGGTCAGGTGCACCTGGGTGATGGCTACCCGACCGGAGAAGCAGACATCGGTGTCGGTTTGGGGATCGCGAGCGCGCTCTGCGTAGCGCCCCTGGTAGCGGAACCACAGCAACTCCAAGCCTTCTCCCTCTGCTTCCACGGCGTAATCGAGCGGCAGCGGCTGCGTGCAGAGGGGACAGTAAACTCGCTCCGGCAAAGGGGATCCAGGCGGCAGGTGGGGCAAGTTCACGTTCCAAAAGGCGCCTCTAGGTAAGGGTTGCTCCATCAGCTCTGCCAAGATCTCCCGCGTCCACCGCTGCGCTTGCTCCCAATCGATGGGTTGGCTTCCTGCCCGATACTGGGAGATGGCAATTCCCCGGATCCCCCGCAGCGCCGCTTCCCGCACCGCTGCCACCGTGCCGGACAGGTACACATCCGTTCCCAGATTCCCTCCCTCGTTGATGCCAGAAAGCACCCAATCCACGGAAGGGGCAAGCTTAAACAAGGCCACCCGCACACAGTCGGCAGGGGATCCCTCTACAGCAAAGGTGCGCGTGCCACGGGCCCAGGCGCGGAAGGGCCGCCCCGTCGTCACTTGGTGGCTACAGCCAGAAATCGGCTGGTGGGGGGCCACAATCCAGCAGTTTTCCTCGGCAACGAGAGCGCTGAGGGCTAGCCTGAGGTGCGCCAGCCCTGCTGCCTCAATGCCATCGTCGTTGGTTAGCAGTACCTTCATCCAAATTCCTCTGCCGGCAGCTCCTTGGGTTAGCCTAATCGCAAGTCCCTGTTGCAGATGGGTTTGAGGTCAAGGGCAAGGCGGAGCCCGTCTCTCTTTATAAGGCTTTATAAGGCAGATCCCCGGCGTTCCCTTCCCCCAACTGAGGCTTGGCAAGACTCAATGGCGTGGAACTCTGCACCGCTAGCAGGCGTCTACGGGCCTAGGTGTTCTAGACTCTTTTTTGGCAAGTCTCCTCTCCCTCTATGCCTTCTTCCCCTTCCGAAAAACCTGACCGGCACAGCGTGATTTGGCTGGTGGCTGCTGCAGGGCTGACGGTCTTGCTCTGGCAGTTTCCCGGGGGCAATTACCTCCTCTATCCCTTTACCCTGTTGGCCACCTGGTTTCATGAGATGGGCCACGGGCTGACGGCGCTGCTGTTGGGGGGAGAGTTTCATCGTCTGGAGATCTATCCTGATGGCTCGGGGCTAGCTATCTACAGTGGCGAGCTGTTTTTAGGACGGGTGGGGCGGGCTTTGGTGGCCGCCGCTGGGCCGATGGGTCCGCCGCTGGCTGGGGCTCTGTTCATCCTCGCTTCCCGCCGCCGCAGCACAGCTTGGCTGGGGTTGGTGTTTTTGGGATCCCTGCTGTTGCTCTCGACGCTGCTCTGGGTGCGTTCTCCCTTTGGCCTCTTGCTCCTCCCCGCCATGGGTTTGGGCATCCTGGCGGTAGCTTGCTGGGCTTCCCCTTGGTTGCGGGGCTTTGTCCTGCAATTTCTGGGGGTGCAGGCCTGTGTGAGCACCTATCACCAGGTTGACTATCTCTTTATGGAGGGTGCTGTCATCAACGGGCGGCTGATCCTCTCCGACTCCAGCCAGATAGCCCAAAGCTTATTTTTGCCCTACTGGTTCTGGGGAGGGGTGATGGCGGTGTTTTCTTTGGCTGTGCTGATAAGCAGCTTGCAACTGGCCTTCCGCGACTAGCCAAAAGGGGCAAAGCCGCAATTTTGGCAGTGATTGCTATCACCCAAAAATCCGTTGCCCATCACTGCCCGGCCGCAAAAGCCGCCGCTACAGTAAGGGGCGTGAGGAGTGTGGGAGCGGACAATGTGGAGAGATGTCATTGGTCTGGCTTTGGCGGCCATGCTGCTATCTGTGAGCAAAACGTTGGCAGATACTCTGGGCCAAGACCCAGCCCTGGGCCAGATCCAGCCAGCCAGCCCTGCTGCTAGCCTGTCCCGCTAGAGGGGGTGCCCAAGCCGTTGTTGCGTCGCCATTTTGTGCAACACTCATCCTAAGAGTCGTCGAAGACGCTGTCCGACGGGTGGGAGCAGTAGGCTTGGGATCCCCGATGCGCATAGCTCTGTTTACAGAGACGTTCTTGCCCAAGGTGGATGGCATTGTTACCCGGCTTTGCCATACGGTGCGCCACCTAACGGCCCGCGGCAACTCGGTGCTGATTGTTGCCCCTCAGGGAGCACCCAGGCGGTTTGCGCGGGCACGGGTTTACGGGATCCCCGGCTTCCCCTTGCCCTTGTACCCAGAGTTGAAGCTGGCTGCTCCTGGCCCGGCCATTGGCAGGCTGCTTAGCCGTTTTCGACCGGATGTCATCCACGTGGTCAACCCAGCGGTTTTGGGGCTGGGGGGCCTCTACTACAGTCAGACCATGAGGATCCCCCTGGTGGCCTCCTACCACACCCATTTGCCAAAGTACCTGAAGCACTATGGGCTGGGCTTTCTGGAGGGGGTTTTGTGGAGCCTCCTCAGGCTGGGGCACAATCTGGCGCGGCTCAACCTCTGTACCTCGACGGCCATGATGCAGGAGCTCACTGCCCACGGCATCGAGCGAGTTCACCTGTGGCAGCGAGGAGTGGATACGGAGCTCTTCCATCCCCAGGCCGCCAGTCCAGAGATGCGGGCCCGCCTCAGCGCAGGGCAGCCAGAGCGGCCGCTGTTGCTCTACGTGGGTCGGCTCTCCGCAGAAAAAGAGGTGGGGCGGATCCGGGTGCTCCTGGAGCAGATCCCGCAGGCGCGTCTGGCTATTGTCGGGGATGGACCGGAGCGGCGATCCCTGGAACAGCATTTTGCCGGCTATGACGTGGTGTTTACGGGCTACTTGCAGGGGCAAGAGCTGGCGGCGGCCTTTGCTTCTGCCGATCTATTTGTGTTTCCCTCCCGCACCGAGACGTTAGGGTTGGTTTTGTTGGAGGCCATGGCTGCCGGCTGTCCGGTGATCGCCCCCCGCTGCGGCGGCATTACCGATGTGGTGGACAGCGGCCGCAACGGCTTTCTCTTCGATCCCGACTCCGACAGCGACTTTGTTCAGGCCACACGGCAACTGTTGGAGAGGGCCGACCAGCGGCAACTTTTCCGGCAACAGGCCCGCCAGGAGGCCGAGCGCTGGAGCTGGTCCGCAGCCACGCAGCAGCTAGAGGAGTACTACCGCGCTGTCATCGCTGAGGCAGGACGTAGTCGGTAGAAATGACGTTCCAAAACACCTGGGCCAGATCAGGCAGAGAGTGGCCGATCCCCTTCAATGGCCCGCACTTGCTCGACAAAGAACTCCTCTAGGGACTGCCGTTGCCAATGCACATCGGTTACCACCGCCCCCGCCTGGTTTAGGAGATTGAGCAGCTCCGGCAGGGATCCGCTCCATTCTCCCGACCAATGGGATCCTTGGATGGAGAAGTGCTCAAGGCAGTCGCGGAACTGCTCTATGGCGCCGCCGTGCCCTTGCACGCGGTAGCTCTTGCTCTGGCCCAGCAGCTCGTCCAATGTTCCCTGCTGCACCAACTTGCCGCCGACCATGAGGCCGATGCGGCTGCAGATCACCTCCACATCCCCCAGGATGTGGCTGTTGAAGAATACCGTTTTGCCCTGCTGCTTGAGAGACAGGATGATCTCCCGCATCTGGTAGCGGCCCATGGGATCCAGGCCCGACATCGGCTCATCCAGAAACACCAGCTCTGGGTCGTTGATCAGGGCTTGGGCCATGCCCGTGCGCTGCAGCATGCCCTTGGAGTAGGTGCGCATTGGCTTCTTGCGGGCTGTATCCATAGAAAGCCCCACCAGCTCCAGCAGCTGCGGGATCCGCTCCTTGAGGAGGCTGTCCGAGAGGCGAAACACCTTGCCAGCAAAATGGAGAAACTCCCAAGCGGTCAGGTAGTCGTAAAAATAGGGGTTCTCCGGCAGGTAGCCTACCCGCTGCTTGATGGAGCGATCCCCCAGGGGTTTGCCCAAGAGCGTGCCCCTGCCGCTGGTGGGCTCGACAATGCCCAGCAGACACTTGATCGTGGTGGTTTTGCCAGCTCCGTTGGGCCCTAGTAGCCCAAAGGTTTCACCGCGGGCCACGGTTAGCGAAAAATCCTTAAGAGGGGTGACCACCTTGGTTAGCCAAAAGCCGGTGCGGTAGGTTTTGCTTAGGCCGGCAACGGCAATGGCTGGCTCGGGCTGGGCGACAGCTGCTCCTGGGGAGGTGACAACCGTCTCGCTCATCGGGAAAAGCTGGAGTTGAGAAAAAGGCTAGCCCGCTATCCAGTTTACGCTCTACTCCCGCCTCGGCTGCAGTTTCCCTTAGAAAGGCGTCTTGACCTTCTTGGGTTGTTTAACCTTCAGCTCGCGAATCCGTTTCAACATCCTCTGGAAGTAGTCTGCGAGGAAGTCCTCGAGGGAGGTCAGGGAAGCCAGTTCAATGCCTAGGGCTTCGCACACCGGTGTCATGTCAGCGTGCATCGGCTCTCCGGCGGCAATCACCTCCACAAACGCCAGCCGGTCGGCAATGTTCCAGCTCCACTGAAAGAACTGAGCTACCTTGCGCGCTCCCCGCAACAGGCCCAGGGGTATGGTCCTGACCTTGGCCTTTTTGCCAGAAAGCTGCTCGCACAGGGCAATGACCTCTTGGGAAGTCCAAGCCTTGGGCCCCACCAAGGGAAAGATCTGTCTCTTGGCTGCTTCGAGGCTGAGGGCCCGCACCGCGAACCGGGCTGCGTCTAGGGTGTCGAGGTAGGCCGTGGGAACGCTCTCGCTGGTTACCCAAACGATTTGCTCTTCCAAAATGGGGATGGCGTACTGGCCAATCAGCCCCTGCATGAAGCCCGCCAGGCGAAAAATGGTGTAGGGCATCTGGGATCCGACCAGATACTTCTCAATGTGGTGCTTAAAGTTCATCAGGGGCACATTGGGGTATTCGTGCTGAGCGCCCATGATGGAGAAAAAGATAAAGTGCCCCACTTGGGCGGCCCGAGCGGCGTTGATTAAAGCGACCTTGCCATCCCAATCCACCTGGCGGGTGGTGAGCGTGTCGGTTGGTCGCACGCTGGCACAGTCAATCACCGCCTCAACACCCTCCATGGCCTCTCGGAGCGTGCTTGGCTGCAGCAGGTTCCCCACTTTGAGGTGGGCCCCCCATTCGCTTAGGAAGGCAGCCTTAGCCGGGTTTCGCACCAGACAGGTGACCTGATGGCCCTCCTCAATAGCCCGCCGCACTACCTGACGGCCCAGGGTTCCCGTTGCCCCGACAACCAGCACGTTCATAAAGTTATCATTTCTTAACCTTGGCCTTAGTTTATCAGACTGAGATAGCTCCCAACACACCCCCTCAAGGCCTACGGCCCGCTAGCGCGATTGGCCTACGGCCCGCTAACGCGATTGGCCTACGGCCCGCTAACGCGATTGGCCTACGGCCCGCTAACGCGATTGGCCTACGGCCCGCTAACGCGA
>NZ_JANSHU010000004.1:53184-117236 GCF_047461755.1 Synechococcus sp. R65.1
TCAGCTCAGCCATTGGCTGCCGAGGAGCCGGCTAGCTCGTTCATGCGTTGTGCCAAGGCAAAGTCCAGCTCCGTAATGCCCCCGGCGTCGTGGGTGGTGAGATCCACCCGCACACGGTTGTACACATTGGTCCATTCGGGATGGTGGCCCATGCTCTCAGCCACCAAGGCCACACTGCTCATCCAGCCAAAGGCTTCGACAAAGGAGCGAAACTGAAATTGGCGGTGCAGCTTTCCCTCCCGCAAGGACCAGCCCGGCAGGCTTTCCAGCTTGGCTTGGATCTCTGCTTCGCTCAGCTTGACAGGTCTGGACATGGGCGTTCCCCCCAATCGTTGCCACCGCTTTCATCAAAAAGAGAGCTGAGAACAAGGCCTGGCTTACTTACAAAACTTCATAACCTTCTGGATCAGCTGTGCTGGCGCCGCCGAGGGGCTTATACAGCCAGTAGCCTTGCACGCTAAAGTGGGCCTGCTTGTAAAAGTTGAGGGCAGCCTGGTTGTGGCGATAAACCTGCAGGGTGATGGCTGCCAACTGCTGCTGGGATCCCCAGCGTTCCACCTGTTGCATCAAGGCCCTGCCCAGCCCTCGCCGGCGGTGAGCAGGATCCACCCAGAGCAAGAAGACGTAGGCTACCCGCCGATAGGTGGCTTGATCGGTAGAGATGCCGGCCCAAACACCGCCCACTGGCTCCCCTGTCTCTTCTTTCAAGATCCACCAGCAGGGGGTACGCGGGGGGTCAAAGAGGCGATCTAGCGTCTTCTCCAGGTGATCCCAGTGCTTCTGCTCGGGGAAAGATTCCTGCAAAGTGGCCTGCAGTCCCCGCCGCACCCAGGGTCGATCCCAGGCAGAGCCAATGCGCCAACGGTAGCCGGCAGGCAAAGGGATCCCAGTTTCAGACATAGGCAGGCGTCCAGCAACCAGAAAGAGCTACAGGAGGGGCTTCCTCTATCGGTGCAGGCTGGGCCATATCTTGGGGTAGAAACGAGCGGATGCTCACCACCACCAGAGTAAACAGGAATACCAGTAGGATCAGGGCGGGAAGGACGTACTGCCGCAAGAGATCCATAGGCTGAGGGTGCTAGACTACAGACTATTTTGCAGCGCCTGGCCCCTGTCTTTCAGGACCCGATCCCCCCAGCCTACTTTGCAAGACTGGCGCGCCTGCAGAAGAAGCGATCCCCTATCCTCGCACCTGCAACAGCTCGCGGCGATGGCTGGGTAGTCGCCAGCACATCTCCAGCCAGCTCTTCAGCTCCTCCGGTTGGCTGGCAAGGCTCATTTCCACCAACAAAATGGCAGCTCGATCGCTAGCTCCTCTGGCTCCCAGCTGAATAAGGGCGGACAGGCTGTCTTCCCGCCAGTAGACGGATACCCCCTGCCGGATTAGAGCCTGGGCTGCCAGCGCGATACGGGAGGTTGGCACCTGGATCTCTCGCCGCTCGTAATCGAGAGGAGGCAGCATGAACGGCAACCCAAATCTTTATCATGTTTTAATCTTCTTCTCTTTTCGCCGGCTTATCCTGAGTCTTTGCAAACTGTGAAGTGAACTTTTGCGAACTTTTCGAGATTCAGGGACGTCAGCGCTCCTGCTTTCTCGTCCTTCTGCAACTTGCCCGAGGCTAGGAAAGCCGGGCAGAAAGCTTAAAAGATGGCGAAGGCTCCTGCCTCCCTCTGAAGGCGGGGGCAACAATACTGGCAAGGGCAGGAGGGAGGCAGCTGCTAATGGAAAGGTGGCCAAGGCAGGTAAGCCGCTGGCTGCCCCAGCTTACTCTGGCGGGAGTGGCGTTGATCCTGGTGGCAGCGGGGAGGCCGCTGCGCTTGGTGGGCAACGGCGAGAACATGGTGCTGTTTACCTGGGGAGGGGGGGTGAGCCCGACGCCCCTACAGCCAGGCCTGCACTGGGTACCGCCCTTTGTCTCGCGCACGGTTACCTTCGATGTGAAAACCCAAGCTCTGACCTGGAAGGACGAGGATCCCGACGCCTACGCGCCGCGGCTGCTGGCCCTTTCTCAGGATGGACAGCTGATTGCCGCTGAGGCAACACTGCAATTTCGCATTGTGGACGCCCCCAAGGTCTATACGCAACTGGGGGAGAACTACCTGGATCGCATCGCTCCCATTGTCCGCTCGGTCATCCTCAACGAGACCAGCGGCTTTTCCGCCCAGGCTCTGTATTCCACCGAGCGCCCAGGGCTCCAGGGGCAAATCCGGGAACGGGTGGCCCTTTTGCTCAAGGAATATGGCATCGAGGTTTTGGACTTTCTGCTGCGAGACATAAACTTCGACCCCGATTTTGTAGCGGCTATCGAAGCAAAGACCATCGCCGAAAACGAACTGGTGAAAAAACAATTTGAGATCGAGCAGGCGCGTCAGGAGGCCCGCGCCATCATTTCTCAAGCCGAGGCAGAAGCCGGTCAACTGCAAGCCAAAGCCGAGGCCCTCACCCGAAATCCCCAGTACCTGGAGGTAGTGAAGGCTGCCGTGCTGGGATCCCGCCTAGAGACGCTGGTTACCAAGTAGCCGTGCCGTCAGCCCCAATCTGGGAACAGGAGCAACTGCCGTGTATCCGACAGAGGAAGTGCCCCCGCGCCAGAGGCGTTGGTTAGCTGGAGCAGCAGTCGCTCTCCTAGCGGCCCTGGGAATGGTTCGCGCCTGCCTGTACGTCACCCCGCCTGGCCACGCCACCGTGGTGTTCAATACCTTTTCCGGGCTGCAAAAGGGGCGGGTAGAATTGCCGGGGGTCATCTTCCGGATCCCAGGGATCGAGACGCCGATCACCTACACCGTACTCACCCGCGTTTGGGAGTTTACCAACGACCCCAACTCCCCCAACGCCATCAGCAACGCCATTGCGGTTAACACTGCCGATGGGCAAGCCTTTACCGTCGACGTGGCTATTGCCCTCCGGCCCAACATCGCCACCCTGGACGAGTTGCACGCCACCATCGGCGAGAACTATCTTTCAACAGTGGTGGTGCCGTTGGTGCGCTCCAAAATCCGCGATATCTCCGCCTCTTTCGAGTCCAAGGATTTTTACCGCAAAAGCCAGCGCATGGCCATCGAGCAGCAGGCCCTGGACTTGATCCGCCAAGAGATGCCCACCGTCAACCGCAACGGCCAGACCTTGCCCTTGATAGAGGTAGAAGGCCTCTTCCTGGGGCATGCCGATTTCCCCCAGGCCCTGCGGGACTCCATTGAGCGCAAACAGGTGGCCTCGATTACTGCGCAGACGGCAGCGGTGCGGGCGCAGATCCAAGAAAAAGAAACGGAGCGGTTGTTGATCTTGGCGGCGGCAAACCAGCGGGCCATTGAGCTGAAAGGGAAGGCGGCAGCGAAAAACGCCCAACTGGCGGATCTGCTGTTTTACGAGAAGCTGCAAGAGCGCATCCAAAACCCGACCGACTCCCTTCCCCCCTTGCGCATCATCCGCGTTGAGGGAGATGCCACCGTGTTTCTCAATGTGGATCCTCACCAGGCAGCTCTGCAACAGGCGCAGTAGTCAAGCCTGGCCCTCCCATCAGAGCTGCCAGGGCAGGTTGAGGCAAACGGCAGCTTGCTGTGCCTTGGCCACCACGATCACCCCCGCCACAGGGATCCCGGCAGCAGCCAAAGCCTGGTGCGCTGCCTCTACCGTAGAGCCGGTGGTGTAGATGTCATCCAGCAGCAACACCGGCGTAGCCGGAGGGCACTTGAGGGCAAAGGCTCCAGCTAGATTTTGCCGACGCTGCTGGGGGTTAAGCTCGTGTTGGGGCGCCGTGGCCCGCACCCGCACCAGGGCAGTGGGCAGGTGGCGAAGACCCGTGCGCTCGCAGAAAGCCTGGCTGATCAAGGCTGCCTGATTGTAGCCCCGCTGTTGCAGCCGCTCCGCATGGAGCGGAATGGGCACCACTGTATAGTCCTGACGAAGCAGGTCAGAACGCCGCTGCCGGCTCTCCAGCCAGCGGGATCCCAGCCATTCCCCCAAGACCGCGCCAATCCGCCGCTGTCCCTGGTATTTCAGGGAATAGAGGGCTCTCCGCAGCGCTCCCCGGTGGATCCCCCAAGCATAAAGCGGCCAGGGCGAGGTGGTGACCGGCCAGGAGTCGAGCCGCTCCGCCTGCAATTGCCTCTGGCAGTCTTGACAAAACACTCCCCTAGCTGGCCGCTGGCAGAGCGGGCAAGGAAGTGCAATCCACCAATCCAGCCAGCCCATGGCTGCTGCAAGGTGCTCCTGTCGGTTTCAGTCTAGAAGAGGAGCTGGAGACCCGACGGTTGACGGCGGGATCCCTGCTTGCTAGGATTAGGTACTGCCAAATAAAGACTAGCCGTCCTGGCCAACCCATGCCCACCATTCAACAGCTAATTCGCAAAGAGCGAAGCATTGCTGTCCGCAAGAGCAAGTCACCCGCTCTGAAAGGGTGTCCGCAGCGGCGGGGAGTTTGCACGCGAGTGTACACAACAACGCCCAAAAAGCCCAACTCAGCCCTGCGGAAGGTGGCACGGGTTCGGCTGACCTCTGGCTTTGAGATTACAGCTTACATTCCCGGCATTGGCCATAATCTGCAAGAGCACTCAGTGGTTCTAGTGCGCGGCGGACGGGTAAAAGACTTACCTGGCGTGCGCTACCACATCATTCGCGGCACCCTTGACGCTGCAGGAGTCAAAGACCGCAAGCAAGGCCGCTCCAAGTATGGCGCAAAACGACCCAAGCCTGGTCAAGCGCCAGCCGCTACAGGCAAGAAGAAATAGTCTTCTTCCGAGACCAGTTTCCTATCCTGCATTACCCCTCTCTAGACAGTCCCACTATGTCTCGCCGTAGCCGTGCCCCTCGTCGTGAAGTGCCCCCCGATCCCAAATACGGGAGCCGTTTGGTGACCATGCTCATGCGCAAGATAATGATGAGGGGCAAGGCGTCTCTAGCTGCCAGGATTCTCTACGAGGCTCTTGACCTTGTAAGGGAGCGCACTGGCCAGGAGCCGCTGGCCGTTCTGGAAAATGCCGTGCGCAACGTCACCCCTCTGGTGGAGGTCAAAGCGCGGCGTGTGGGTGGGGCCACCTATCAAGTACCCGTGGAGGTGAGGCCAGAGCGAGGTACCTCGCTGGCGCTGCGTTGGCTAGTCACCTTTGCCCGCACTCGCTCAGGCCGTACTATGTCAGCCAAGTTGGCCAACGAGATCATCGATGCAGCTAACGAAACCGGCGGTGCCATCCGTCGGCGAGAGGAAGTCCATCGTATGGCTGAGGCCAACAAAGCATTTGCTCACTACCGCTACTGAGCTTGTCTGGCCAAGTAAGGAGGCAGTGGTTGCTATCCCTCTCCATAGCCTAGGAGAGGCGTAGGATCTGGAGAAAAGTCGGCAAAAGAGATTAAAATTGTAAAGGTTTTTTAGTTTGCCTAGGTCGCAGGGCGACGAGGATTGGGAGGTTAACGTGGCGCGCACAGTTCCCCTAGAGCGAGTCCGCAATATCGGCATCGCAGCTCACATCGATGCCGGCAAGACCACGACGACGGAGCGGATTCTTTTTTATTCGGGCCTGGTGCATAAGATGGGCGAGGTTCACGAGGGAACCACGGTAACCGACTGGATGGAACAGGAACGGGAACGGGGTATCACCATCACGGCTGCAGCCATCACCACCCGCTGGACAAAGCGGGATCCGGAAAACCCCTCCCAGCCTCTTGCCGGTGCGCCAGAGTACACCATCAACATCATCGATACACCCGGCCACGTGGACTTCACCATTGAGGTGGAGCGCTCCATGCGGGTGCTGGACGGCGTGATTGCTGTCTTTGACTCCGTAGCAGGCGTGCAGCCGCAGTCAGAGACGGTCTGGCGCCAAGCTAATCGCTACAACGTGCCCCGCATTGCTTTTGTTAACAAAATGGATCGCATGGGGGCCAATTTCCTCAAGGTTTGCAACCAGATCCGGGAGCGCCTTAAAGCCAATGCCGTTCCCATTCAATTGCCTGTTGGGGCAGAGGAGGAATTCCGCGGCATCGTTGATCTGGTGCGCAGGCGGGCCTACATCTACATGGATGAGCTTGGCAAGGACATTCGCTCCGAGCCGATCCCAGAGGAAATGAAGGATCTGGCAGCAGAGTACCGGGCCAAGCTGGTGGAAGCGGTGGCTGAAGTCGATGAAACCCTGATGGAAAAGTATTTTGCCGAGGAGGACTTGAGCGAAGCAGATTTAATACTAGGTCTGCGCAAGGGCACCATCAGCGGTCAAATTGTGCCGATGCTCTGTGGCTCTGCCTTTAAGAACAAGGGCATCCAGATGCTTCTGGATGCAGTGGTGGATTACCTCCCCTCTCCCATCGACATTCCAGCCATCAAGGGCATACTGCCGGATGGCACAGAGGTGTCACGCAAGGCCAGTGACGAGGAGCCTTTCTCCGCCCTTGCCTTTAAGCTGATGAGCGACAAGTATGGAGATCTCACCTTTATTCGCGTCTACTCCGGCGTTCTGACCAAGGGCACTTACGTGCTCAACTCTACCAAAAACAAGAAAGAGCGCATCTCGCGACTGGTGGTGCTCAAGGCAGATGAGCGTCTGGATGTAGATGAGCTGCGGGCAGGGGATCTGGGAGCGGTGCTGGGCCTGAAGGACACCACCACCGGCGACACCCTCTGCGACGAAAATGCTCCGGTGATCCTAGAATCCCTCTACATCCCCGAGCCGGTCATCTCCGTGGCCATTGAGCCCAAAACCAAGGCGGATGTTGACAAGCTCTCGAGGGCGCTGCAGGCCCTGGCCAAGGAAGATCCCACCTTCCGCGTCTCGGTGGATCCAGAAACCAACCAAACCATTATCTCCGGCATGGGCGAGCTCCACCTGGAGATTCTGGTAGACCGAATGCTGCGGGAGTTCAACGTGGAGGCCAACGTCGGCAACCCGCAG
This sequence comes from Synechococcus sp. R65.1, assembly GCF_047461755.1. Taxonomy (NCBI): domain Bacteria; kingdom Bacillati; phylum Cyanobacteriota; class Cyanophyceae; order Synechococcales; family Synechococcaceae; genus Synechococcus; species Synechococcus sp. R65.1. Next base: position 60,067 of record NZ_JANSHU010000004.1, read on the forward strand.
GTGGCCTACCGCGAAACCATCCGCAAGGCCGTCAGCCGTGTGGAAGGGAAGTTTATCCGCCAAACCGGTGGCCGCGGCCAGTACGGCCACGTGGTGATTGATTTGGAGCCGGCAGAGCCAGGTACAGGCTTCGAGTTTATCTCAAAAATTGTGGGTGGGGTCATTCCTAAGGAATACATTCCACCGGCTGAGCAAGGGATCCGCGAAGCCTGCGAGTCTGGCGTACTGGCTGGCTATCCGCTGATCGATATCCGCGTCACCCTGGTGGACGGCTCCTTCCACGAGGTGGACTCTAGCGAGATGGCCTTTAAGATTGCCGGTTCACTGGCTCTCAAGGAAGCCGCTCGCAGAGCCAACCCCGTACTCTTGGAGCCCGTGATGAAGGTGGAGGTGGAAGTGCCCGAAGCCTTTGTCGGGGATGTCATTGGGGATATCAACGCCCGCCGCGGCCAGCTGGAGGGGATGACTACCGAAGGTGGCACTTCCAAGGTCACCGCCAAGGTTCCCTTGGCAGAGATGTTTGGCTATGCCACCGACATCCGCTCCAGGACGCAAGGGCGGGGTATCTTTACGATGGAGTTTAGCCACTACGAGGAAGTTCCTCGCAATATCGCGGAAGCCATCATTGCCAAAAGCAAAGGAAACGTAGCTAACTGAAAAAGGAAGTGAGGATTCATGGCACGCCCTAAGTTCGAACGCACCAAACCCCACGTTAATGTTGGCACCATTGGCCACGTGGACCATGGTAAGACGACGTTGACCGCCGCCATTACCATGGCCTTGGCTGCCCTCGGCCAAGCGACGCCCAAGCGCTACGACGAGATTGACGCAGCGCCCGAGGAGAGAGCCCGCGGTATCACCATCAACACGGCCCACGTGGAGTACCAGACAGAGAAGCGTCACTACGCCCACGTGGACTGCCCTGGCCACGCTGACTACGTAAAAAACATGATCACAGGGGCAGCCCAGATGGACGGGGCCATCCTGGTGGTGTCGGCGGCAGATGGACCCATGCCGCAGACGCGGGAGCACATCCTGCTGGCCCGCCAGGTAGGAGTGCCCAACATCGTCGTCTTCCTCAACAAGGTAGATATGGTGGACGACGAGGAGCTGCTGGAGCTGGTAGAGCTGGAGGTGCGGGAGCTCCTGTCCAAGTACGATTTCCCCGGCGACGAAATCCCAATTGTCAGGGGATCGGCTCTTAAGGCTTTGGAGAAGATGCAAGCCAACCCCAAAACCCAGCGGGGTGAGGATCCGTGGGTGGACAAGATCCATGAGTTGATGGATGCGGTCGACTCCTACATCCCGACGCCAGTGCGGGAGGTGGACAAGCCCTTCCTGATGGCGGTAGAGGATGTCTTCTCGATTACAGGTCGTGGCACGGTAGCAACCGGCCGAATTGAGCGCGGCCGCATCAAGGTGGGGGATACGGTAGAGATCGTGGGGCTGCGCGAGACCCGCTCCACCACGGTGACGGGTCTGGAGATGTTCCAGAAGACGCTGGACGAGGGGATTGCAGGCGACAACGTCGGCGTTTTGCTGCGGGGTATTCAGAAAAACGAAGTGGAGCGGGGCATGGTCCTAGCCCAGCCCAAAACCATCACCCCCCACACCCAGTTCGAGTCGGAGGTTTATGTCCTCACCAAAGAAGAGGGGGGCCGCCACACACCCTTCTTTGCGGGCTATCGTCCCCAGTTCTACGTGCGTACCACTGACGTCACGGGCACCATTTCCTCCTTTACGGCTGACGATGGCTCGAAGCCGGAGATGGTGATGCCGGGCGACCGCGTTAGGATGACGGTGGAGCTCATCCGACCCATTGCCATTGAGCAGGGGATGCGCTTTGCCATCCGCGAAGGCGGTCGGACGGTTGGAGCTGGGGTAGTCTCCAAGATCCTGAAGTAAGCTACTGGCTCGCAGCAGGGATTGGGCGCTGGTTACTCCAGAGGACTCGATCCCTGTTGCCTTTTAAGTACACCCTACTCTCTCTTCAAGTATGGCTACTTTAACCCAACAAAAAATTCGCATCCGCTTGCAGGCCTACGACCATCGGCTGCTGGATACTTCCTGCGCCAAAATTGTGGATACAGCCCGCCGAACAGAGGCAGTGCCAGTGGGGCCAATTCCGCTGCCGACGCGGCGGCGCCTCTACTGTGTGCTGCGTTCTCCTCACATAGACAAGGACTCCCGGGAACATTTTGAAATCCGCACCCACCGGCGCATTATCGATATCTATTCCCCCTCCTCCAAGACTATCGATGCTTTGATGAAGCTAGATCTGCCGGCAGGGGTAGACATTGAGGTGAAGTTGTGATGGCCTGGGCGGGGATCTCTAGCGCTTCAAGGTAAGGGGGCAGGCGGTGGCGACGGCAGTCGAGCAAGAAGGACAAAATTCTGAGCCCATCCCCGTCTTAGTGGTAGGAGCCCTGGGCAGGATGGGGAGGGAGGTGGTGCGAGCAGTGGCCCAAACCCCCGACATGAGGTTGGTGGGAGCAGTGGCTCGTTCGCACCTAGGCGCAGATATTGGCGAGGTGTTAGGGCTAGGAGCGTTGGGAGTGGCCATTAGCGACGACCTGGCAGGGCAGCTGCTGCGGCTGTCGCAGCAAAGTACCCGAGGCGTCATGGTGGACTTCACCCATCCTAGCTCTGTGTACGAAAACGTCCGCTCGGCAATTGCCTTTGGGGTGCGGCCAGTGGTGGGGACAACCGGCCTAACGCCGGAGCAACTGGAGCGGCTGCGGGATCTGGCGGACAAGGCTGGCGTGGGCTGCCTCATTGCGCCTAACTTTGCCATCGGCATGATCCTGCTGCAGCAGATGGCGCTGCAGGCGGCTCAATATTTCGATCACGTGGAGATCGTCGAGCTGCACCACAACCGCAAGGCCGATGCCCCCAGTGGCACAGCTCTGCAGACGGCCCAGCGGCTGGGACAACTGGGCAAGGCGTTCAACCCCCCCGAGGTGGAAGAAAGGGAGCTGATCCCCGGCTCGCGGGGTGGGATCCCTGGCCCCAACATCCCCATCCACAGCGTTCGCCTGCCGGGGTTGGTCGCCCACCAGGAAGTGATCTTCGGCGGCATGGGGCAGACGCTCACCCTAAGACACGACATCACCGACCGCGTGGCCTTTATGCCGGGGGTGATCCTGGGCATTCGCAAGGTGTTGCAGCTCAAGGGATTGGTCTACGGGCTGGAGCAGGTGTTGAGCTAGTTGCTAAGAGGTGGGATCCCGGCCTCGTCAAGGATGCGGGGGATGAGATGTTCGGTCTTGACGGCCATCAGGTGCACGCCGTTGCAGATCTGGCGGGCCTGGCGCACTTGTTCGGCGGCAATGCGAATCCCTTCTTCCAGGGGGTCGGGAGCCTTGGCCAGCCGCTGGATGATGGCCTCCGGAATCTGCACCCCCGGCAAGTTGCGGTTGATGAACAGGGCGTTTTTGGCAGACTTGAGCAGAAAGATACCGGCCAGGATGGGCTTGCCGGCAGGGCGCCCCAGCTTGTCCATGAAGCGCTCCAGTTGGTCGAAGTCGGTCACCATCTGGCTCTGGAAAAACTGGGCCCCGTGCTCCAGCTTGCGGTAGAAGCGCCGCTCCAGGCCCGAAAAGCTAGGGGATTGTGGCTCTACCGCTGCCCCCGGAAACAGGCAGGTGCCGCCGTCAGGAAGGGGTTTGCCGTTGCAGTCAAGGCCGCTGTTGAGGCGCTGGATAAGCTGCAGCAAGCGCACCGACTCCAGGTCAAAGACGGCTCGAGCATCGGGGCAATCCCCGACGTGGATGGGATCCCCCGTCAGGGCTAGAACATTGCGCAGGCCAAGAGCCGAAGCTCCTAGCAGATCCCCCTGGAGAGCCACGCGGTTGCGATCCCGGCAGGCCAGTTGCAGGATGGGCTCAATGCCCGCTTGATGCAGCAGCAGCGAGGCGGCCAAGGGGCTCATGCGGGCAACAGCCCGGTTGGAGTCAGTTATGTTGATGGCGTGCACCCGCTGTTTGAGCTGCTGGGCCAAAGCCAGCATGGCAGTGGTGTCGGATCCCTTGGGTGGGGTGATCTCGGCGGTGAGCAGAAACTCTCCCCGCTGAATGGCTTGAGCAAAGCGCGATGGCGGTGAGCAAGTCAAGGCCACAGTTTTAAGAAGAGAAAGCAGTGCGCTGGCCTATTATCGATCGTTTGAGAGAGTTTTTCTAGCTAAGGCATTGCTTTTTCTCAGAGCAGGGGTAAAAGCTGGGGGCTGTAAGGACTCCGTCCCGCTGGCGCGAACATAGCCCTGCAGTTGGCAAGCCACCCGCGAGCCTCTAGCGGGCTGGTTTACAGCAGCCCCCAAAAGCGCAGTCTCATTTCTTCCCAGCCACAATGCCCGCACCCTAACCTCTTCCTGCGCTGCTGGATAGGCAGATCCTTGGAGCAGGCTTGACTAGTGTATCTGGGATTCACCAGCACTACGCCAACCTCTTCTTGGGATGGCTCAGGCGTGATTTGAACACGCGACCCAGGGCTTATGAGTCCCCTGCTCTACCGCTGAGCTACTGAGCCGGGAAGATGCTTAACTAGGATAGCATCTTTGTGCAGGAAGTTGCTCTCGTCGGCTGGCAATGTCGCCTCCTTTTCTTAAGGGATCCCTGTTTTGGCTGGCCCTGGTGCTGCAGGTGGGCCTGGTTGGGCTGGTGCCAGCTCGGAAGGCGCTTACCCTTGCCACTGGCTCCCCGATCTACTTGCAGATTGCTCCTGTGGATCTCTATGACCCCTTGCGGGGCCGCTACGTAGCTTTGAGCTACACCGTTGCCCAGCTTTCCACCCTAGAGAAACTGCCCGGCTGGTCCCCTGAGCTCGCTAAGCCAGGGATCCTCTACCTGCGCTTGGCCCCTCCCAATGGGGATCCCGCTCAACCCTGGCAGGCCATCGGCATCAGCCGCGACCGACCCAGGGAGCTGCAACCTAAAGAGGTTGTCCTACAAGGGTGGTTTGATGGTGGGCAGCTTAGGTTTGGGATCGAAGAGTTTTTCATTTCGGAAGCGCTGGGAGATGTTCTGGAACTAGAGATCCGCCGCAACCCAGAAACACTGCGAGCAGAGGTGAAGGTGGATCCCTGGGGCCAAGCAGCGCTGGTGGGCCTTTGGGTAGGAGAACAGCGGTACTAAGAGAAGAGTAAAGCTGGTCTTGCTCTGCCGCCCTTCTAGCCCTCTTTCTTTTTCCGAGAGCGAGTTGCGCTTGTTTTCTTGGCCCTGGCAGATGCTGTGGATTTTTTAGACGACTTCTTCTGGCTAGGAGGTGGCGCTGTAGGAGCTAGAAAAAATACTTCTTTCAGGGCCTCCAACTTTTTGCCTCGTGTAATTTTGCACCCCAGCTTGGTTATGGGGGTTAAGTCCTGCCACCAGCTCCTATCTGCCTCCGCAATTCGCGCGGCTGCAATGGTTATATCAACTCCCTTAAGGGGGGTGCCGGGCTGCTCGGCCAGGTATCTCAACGCGGCCAAGATGGTTTCTCTAGAGGCCTCCGTCAGATTTACCTTCGGAACCACTTCTCTGGCGAGAATTTGGGCTTGCTCTACCTGTTCCGGAGCTGGGTCGACAATGATACACCAAAGCCTCTCCAGCCCTGCCTCTCGAGCAACTGCATAGACAAAATGGTTACCAACGGCCTTGTACTGGTAGTCGCCAGCCTCGACCACCAGCAGAGGAACCCAGTTGTGTCCTCCTGTCGCCCTTAGCTGATCTGCGGCTGCGGCAACAAGGAAGGAGGGAGCAGAAAACCCATCAGCGGGCGTAATGCTCTCAAGGGGTAAGTTAACCAACCTACCTAGATCTGAAAACTCACTCATCGATAAAGTACTCACGGGCAAGACTCTGGTAGTATTCTAAAACTTTCCTGTGACTAAAGACGGCAGGCCTTCGATCAAAGCTTGCAGAGGATATCACTGCATAGTCAGGTATCCCAAAAATGCTTTTGTTTTCATTACCTCTCTTAAAATGCGGCCAGAAATATGGAAGTAGGTTCATGCTTCTCTCTTGGCTGACAATTTTTTCTATCTCATCATTTGCTCGTTTAATAGCGTTTTCGCTTCTTTCGCTTCCTGAGGGGACGCCATTGAAAAAGATAGGCAAAGTCCTGGGGCCACCATCCTGTCGTGACCTAGCAGTTTCTGGAACAAATCTGGTGATTACTCTAGCAGCATTATTCAGGGAAGACAGATCGTCGGGGCGGGTAGGTATCAAAATAACGTCGGCAGCAAAAACACCACTCTGGCTAAAGTAAAGCCATTGAGTTGGGCAGTCAATTAGGATGTAGTCATACTCATTGCGAAGAAGGGCAATCAGATCGCGAAGGCGCCGAGTTCCCTTCTGGATATATGCTACCGCCTGGCTATCAGTTAACGTTTCCAGTTCAGGGTCTCTTGGGATGATGTCAAAGATGGAAACTATACTCTGTTTGCCTTGTCTAACTGTCTTGAGTCTGTATGTTTGGACAACGGAATGAACATCTATTTTGGGATCCTTTAAGCACTGCGTCAGTGTAATTTTTCCAGGAGTAACTCCCAAGTTTCTTGTCAGATCTCCTTGGGAATCAAAGTCAACAACTAAGACTTTCTTTCTCTTTGTTGCTAGTGCTGCTGCAAGGTTAATAACTGTTGTTGTTTTGCCTACGCCTCCTTTATTGTTATACACGCAGATAGTCAAAGCCCGCTCGTAGTTTTCTATCTTGTCTCGCAAGTTGCGAACTATGCCCTCAATGTTATTTGAGCTAATATCAAGGTTTGCTGTAGCAGGGTGAACAACTTTTCCGTGCCTCCTCCAGAGCTGGATGTTGTTTGCATTGGTGATAATCCCCCATTTTGCAGATTTGCAGTTCTCGCCGAGCAGGTAGCTTTCTATTTGACAAACTGCATCCCTATAGCAAGATCCTTCTTTGAGGTTGACTACTCTGGATTTTGCCTCCAAAAGCAAGTAGGGATTCTTCGGGGATCTAAAGAAAATATCTTCAGGATCTCCGTTCTTTCTTGCTGCGAGATCGACCTGGCCGCAACCTGTCTCGAATTCATATCTAATTTCCAAGTCGTGAAAGCCAAGCGCATGCAGGAGGGGAACAGCAAAGTGTTGGACAATAACTCGCTCTACACTTTCGGTGGGAGATATCCTCTCAAGCTTCTCTCGGAGATAGCTAGCCTCAGTCATAGGAAAAAATAAGGTGGACAATGCTAACCAAGCTAAAAGCTCGCCCTCAGCATAGCAGTTGCTTGGCTCGTTCTGCTAGTGCCTGAGCTGTCAGGCCGTTGTAGTCCATGAGTTCCGTAGGGGTGGCGGTGGTTTCGCCACGTTTCCAGGCAAAGATGTCGCGCGGGCCAGTGTAGCGCAGCAACAGGGGCTCCAACATCAGGCTGGATCCGCCGGTTACGCCAATGAGGGCCTCGCCGGCAAACCAGGCAGCAAACTCCTGGTCAGACATGAACTCCCCATCAGCTTGGGCACAGGTGGACCAGGCCACGTCGACGGGGCGATAGAGGCGGCGGGGGTTGACCACAGAGACAATTTTGCTGCCGATCCCCTGGGCCTTGAGCTGTTCAGCGGCGGCAAAGACGGGCAGGAGGATCATATCTCCCACCACGGCAAAGACCACGGTGCGGGAGCCAGGCAGTTCCTGCAGCACAGTGCAACCCTGCTCCACTGCTTGGCGGGCTTGTTCTAGGGTGGTGCGGATGGGCAAGGGGGTTTTGCTGGCAAAGATCGGGATCCCTTTGTTGAAGGTCGATAAGGCCCACTCGTAGGCAGCTTGGGCGCAGTTGGCGTCGGGGGGAAAGAGGGGGAAGATGTTGCCGTTGCGCATCATGGCCGCTAGGTAGGCCTCAATTTCCGGCCGCTGGTGGGTCCAGCCGTTGCGTCCCTGTTCCAACGCTCCAGCCGTGAAGAGGGCAACAGCGGAAGGGGTGGGGCGGCGCAGCTCCGCCATTGCCTGGGTTACCGTCTGCCAGATGGGCAAGCCGTTGACGGCAAAGGCTTCGTAGGAGCACCAGAGGGAGCGCCCGCCAAAGAGCGCCAGGCCCCCTGTCAAGCCAGCGCAGGCATCTTCGCTCAGGGGTTCGTAGACCCGCCCTTGGGGCTGTTGGTTGTAGAGAGGATCCACCGTGGGGTGGATGACTTTCAGGCCCTGGTTGACATTGGCAAGACCAGAGGCCTCGTTGCCATCGGCATTGGCCACCAGAAAGTCAGGGTCTTTCTGCCCCACCTGCACCACCAAGGCGCCGATGGCAGTGGTGGAGACTTGCTTATCGCCGAGGGGGAACTCGGTTAAGTTCAGGGATCCCAAAGGCGGCAAGGGCCGGACGGACTCCGTGACAGCTACCTTGGCGGCTGGTCCACCGGCTGCCCGCTCGCAGTTTTGGCGCACCAGAGCCCAAGCGGCTGGGTGCAGGGCCCGTGCCTGCAGAGCGGCCACGATGTCGGGGTGATCCAAGGTGTGGTGGGCATAGAGGTTGTGGGATTTGGATCCCTTGGCGTGTACGCCCGCTCCTTTGAGTTGTTTGAGGATGAAAACCGTCAGATGTCCGCTCAGCGCTGACTGGATGGCCCGCTCCATCTCGGTCAGTACCCTCTGGGCAAAGGCCAGACGGGCTTCCAGAGAAAATTGGGTGCTATCCACATAGGGACCGGGCTGCTGGGCATCGTCGAAGTCTTTGGCGTCGACTAGCACCACTTCCTCAAAGCCATTGCCCCGCCAGTACTCGACCATCTGAGCGTTGGTGAAGGTCGAGATCATGCTGTGGTGCTCTTGGCTATAGCCGTTCCAGACCAGCACCGGCAGGAAGTTGGTGCGCTGCGGGAAGGCGGTGTGAAAGTGGAGCATAGAGCTCATCACGTAGGGCTCCCCCAAGCCCCCATCGCCGATGGTGACGGGGAAGAGCCGATCCGGGTAGAGCAAGGCTGCGGCCATGGCAAAATGCTGCCCCTGCCCGAGGGGCCCTGCTGGCGCTAGCAGGCCGGGGATGTAGCCAGAGAGGTGACCCAGCAGCCCTTCCCGTTCCCGAAAGCGAGCCTGCAAGTCGGAGACAGTGTGGATGCCCATCTCCGCCAGCGATCCATCCAAGAACATGGCGGCATAGAAGCCGGGCGCGTGGTGGCCCACCTCGGTAGGGATGTTCTTTTGGCCCAGGTACACCAAAGCGGCATAGGCTTCCGCTTGGCTGGCAAATCCGCCCGGGTGGCCCGAGGCTTTGCTGGCGGTCATCTGCAGGGTGAGGTAGCGCAGCGCATCGGCATAGAGCAAGGTCTGGTAGGCGGCCATACGGCTGCCGGGATCCCGCAGCTTGCCTGTGGCAGCATCCACTGCAGGTTCCTGGCCCAGGCGGTCGAATTCCGGCCAGGGATCGCCAAAGTAGCGGATCCCTTGGCAGAAGGCGGGAATTGGGGCAGTTGTCATCGGCCAAGCCTCACTCTTGTCAGGTCAATCCTCACTTTAAACCGGATAAGGCTTTTCGGAGGTTTTAAGCCGAACTCTTCTAGCCGCCACTCTCCCTTGCGCCTCTGGCTTGGGCAGGCAAAAGGTTGCGCGGTCTATCTTCCTCATCGACGACAGAGACTGGGGCAGAGATGGGCTGTTCTTGCTGTTGCCTACAACATCTAGTGTCTCAAACTCCTTGGCCGCTTATTTTTCCACAATATGTAGATCAAAGACGGCAGATGCTCAACCAGTTTGCTTGACCTTTATCGTGGAGACATCTTGAAAGCGAAGACCCATGTCCCTTTTGGAAAAGCTGTGATACATTCAAGGGAGGCTAGAGCGGGATCTTTAAGGAGCCTGCAGCCCTTGGCGAACAAAGGGAGAGGTCATCCTGTGGTAGCTTGAGTTTCGCAAAGTCTTTGGATTTTCTTTGCCCTAATTGAGGATTCAACACAACTTCCCGACCCACCTACTTTGTGCCTCAAGACTAGCTGCCCTATGACCGAGAGTCGTCCTTGTGCCCCCTGCATTGTCGACAGCGGAATTTTGGTTAACAAGCGGGATATTTACCGTCTTTTGGCAGATTTGGGGCGGGTTCGCTACTTCGATATCGTCGAAGGTCAGGTGCAAAGGCAGGGGGAGGGCTATGTGATGGAGGTATTTCAGGATGCAACGGCGGCCACCTTGGTGGCCAATCGCAGCCTCTACCTAAACCTAAACAGCTTCGACTACGCCTGCTTGCGGGATCCCTCCCCCGCTGAGGTGGCAGAGGTGGGCACGGAACGGCCTAGCGTGGTGATCGATCTGGTGCAGGAGCACCGCGTCTTGCGTTTGGTTCCCCTGTCGGATCCGCTGTCGGATCCCGCGCAACTGTGGGCAGATACTCGCGCGCTGCGGGCGGCAATGGCGGACGCCTTGGCAGCAAGCTGGAGCCTAGAAGAGGAGGACGGATCTTTCGAGCCCGATTGAAGGGGGGGATCCTCGCGCAGCGTTTCGGCAGGCTGGAGAGAAAAGGGCACCGGAGCCTGCTGGGCTTCAGTCAGGAAGCTGGCGAAGCGGCCCTCAGGAGCTCTGGCGATTGGCGCACCGTCTCGAAGAAGTAGTGGACATTGGCCTCAGGGGTGGCAGGGTGAACCCCATGCCCCAGGTTCATGATGTGCCCCCGCGAGCCCGCCTTCCGAATCACCTCCAGGGTGCGCTGGCGGATCAACTCCCGCGATCCCAGCAAGACCATCGGATCGAGGTTGCCCTGGACAGCCAGGGATCCCAGACGGGCCCTGGCTTCTGCCATGTCACTCATCCAGTCAAGGCTGAACACGTCGATACCAGCTTTACCCACCCGCTCTAGCAAGCCGGCGCTGCCGTTGATGTAGAGGATCAGCGGCACTTGGGGATACCGAGCCTTGACCTGATCCACAATCTGCTTTTGGTAGGGCAAAGCCCAGGTCTCGTAGTCGCTGGGGCTGAGCTGGCCAGCCCACGTATCAAACAACTGCACCGCTTGGGCACCGCTCTCAATTTGGTAGATCACGTAGCGGGCAATGCTATCGGCCAGCTTGCCCAGCAGCTGGTGCAAGAGCTGCGGCTGGGTGAAAGCCAAACTCTTGATGTAGGCATAGTCTTTGGAGCTGCGCCCCTCGACAGCGTAACAGGCCAAGGTCCAAGGTGAGCCAACAAAGCCCAGCAGGGTCGCCTTCCCTTCCACCTCACGGCGCAAGGTCGTAAGAATGGTTTTGATGAAGGGCAAGCTTTCTTCTGGCTCTAACAGTCGGATTTGCTCAATCTGGGCTTGGGAGCGAATTGGCGGGTCGATAATCGGCCCCTGGTTCTCCACCAGCTCAAAGGTAATGCCCATGCCCTCGAGAGGAGTGAGGATGTCGCTGAACAGGATCACGGCGTCGGGGGCAAAGGCGCGAAAGGGTTGCAAGGAGATCTCGATGGCTAGCTCCGGGATCTCGCAGCGCTGCTTGAAGGTGTACTTGCTCTGCAACTCGCGGTAGGCCGCCATGTAGCGGCCCGCCTGGCGCATCATCCAAACTGGGGGGCGATCCACCACTTCCCCGCGGGCTGCCCGTAGCAGGCGGTTGCCATCGCCATCGGGAGGAGGAGAAGCGCTGAGGTAGGCAGGTGAGTGGGACATGAAAAACTCAGCCAGTGAAGACCCTTAGTGCATCCTGACATCGAGATGACAAACGGCGCAAGCTTGCACTCCAAAGATCCCAGTACTTGCAATCCTCGCCATAAGCCAAAGCAAGCCTTGGCAGGAGGGATCCGGAGCTCGGGCGAACATGCGATAATGTCAGCCTGTGGGCCTTGTTGTAGAGCTGCCCGCCAGGGATCCTCTGGGGCTGAGTTGAGAGGAAAACCAGCTTGGTTGCCCAAACTTTCGACCTAGAAACCTACCTAAGCCAGCGGCAGCAACAGGTGGAGGAAGCCCTCTCTGCCGCGGTTAGGCCTGCTTATCCAGAACGCCTCTATGAGGCAATGCGCTATAGCCTCCTGGCAGGGGGGAAGCGCCTCAGGCCCATCCTCTGTCTAGCAGCCTGTGAGTTGGCCGGCGGCTCGGTGGAGCAGGCCATGCCTACGGCCTGTGCGCTGGAGATGATCCACACCATGTCGTTGATCCACGACGATCTGCCGGCCATGGACAACGATGATTTTCGCCGCGGCAAGCCCACCAATCATAAGGTGTTTGGTGAGGATATCGCCATTTTGGCAGGCGATGCCCTGCTGGCCTACGCTTTTGAGCATATCGCCAGCCAAACGCGGGGGGTGCCGCCGCAGCGGATCCTGGAGGTGATTGCCCGCATTGGCCATGCGGCTGCGGCAACTGGCTTGGTGGGAGGCCAGGTGGTGGATCTGGAGTCGGAGGGCAAGGCCATTTCCCTGGAAACCCTGGAGTACATCCACCGCCACAAAACCGGCGCCCTGCTAGAGGCCTCAGTGGTCTCAGGAGCGATCCTGGCCGGGGCCGATGAGGAGCTGCTGGGGCGGTTGAGCCACTATGCCCAGGATATTGGCCTAGCCTTCCAGATTGTCGACGATATTTTGGATGTCACTGCCACTAGCGAACAGTTGGGCAAAACAGCAGGCAAAGATCAAGTGGTTGCCAAAGCCACTTACCCCAGCCTGCTGGGTCTAGAGGCCTCTCGGCAGAAGGCCGAAGAGCTGATCCAATCGGCTAAGCAGGCGCTGCGCCCCTATGGATCCCAGGCTGAGCCCCTGTTGGCCCTGGCAGATTTCATCGCCCGCCGCCAGCATTAACCTGCCCCCCTTGGAGGCCTTGCTCCCCCCTTCCTCTGCCGGAGAGCCCTATGCTGCAACAGTTGATGGCTAACCACGTTCTCTGGGTTGCCCTGCTGGCCAGTGGGTTAGCCCAGGCCATCAAGCTCATCCTGGCCTATGTGCGCTCGGGCAAGCTCAACCTGCGGGTCTTGCTGGAGATGGGGGGGATGCCCAGCTCCCATGCGGCCCTGGTGACTGCTTTGGCCGTGGGCGTGGGGTTAGAGGAAGGTTGGGATAGCCTCCTGTTTGCAGCAACGGTGGTCTTTGCCCTGGTGGTGATGTATGATGCTGCCGGGATCCGCCAGGCTGCTGGCAAGCAGGCGCAGGTGTTGAACCGCCTCCTAGAAGAATGGTTGGAAGAGAAAGGCGCCGATCGCTTCCAGGAGCCCTACCTGCGAGAGCTGCTGGGCCATACGCCCGTCCAGGTGCTCGCCGGGGCAGCCCTAGGGGCGGCCTGTATTACCCTCTCGTTTGCTTTGGGCATTAGCTAAAGCTTGAGGCATCCTGGAGCAGCCGCATCAGGGATAACCATGGCCTCCAATTCCCAACCTCGTCCCCTCCAACGCTGCCCGGCCTGTGGTAAGCCCATCCCAGCCTACCGGTACAAGTCTCCCTACTGTGACTACTGCGGTTGGCGAGCTGGGGCAAAGCCGATCCCTCGAGAAGGCGGATCTGGGGGCAAGAGAGTTGAAGCCCGGGGGAGTATTCAGAGCCTCAACCTACCCCCCCTGCTGCGGCCACTGCTGAACTTCAACTTTTACCTCTATCTGGGCTGGGGGATCAGCCCTCTGTTTCCCCTGGTGGTGGATCGGCCGCTGCTGGCCGAGTCCAACTATCTGCTGCTGATCCCGCTTCTATTGAGCTGGGGGCTGCTCTATCTGGCGGTGCGCGATCGGCCGCTACCCCAGGATCTGCGGCTGCCGCGTCTATTGCTGGATGTGGCATTTATCCTGCTGCCTTTCTTGCAAAGAATTAACGTCTCCAAAGCCCCTAACCGACCCTACTGGAATGCCCTGCTCATCTGGGTCATCGGGATCCTACTGCTTGCTGCGGTGTGGCTGTGGAGCTTTAGCCTGCTTCTGACGGCATTGACACTGCTGTTGACCAGCTTCTGCACGCTGCTGTTCTAGCTACGTCCCGTGGGCATAGCGCTTCATCATCGATTAGCTCACAAGCCCAGAATACAAGAAATACTTGGCATAACCACACGTATTTTAGCCAAAGTCCAGGGCCGTTCGCGCTAACTTTGCCCCGGGAAATTACTAGTGGTACTTTCACAAGGCCTCGCCAAGGCTTTCCTAGGAAGGCTTGTCCAGTTTGCCCTTCCCCTTGCAAAGAGGGGGCAATTAGGATGAAGGGGGATCCCGTTGGGAGGAATCCCAGTCAAATGGCAGGTGAGGTTGCTGCGCCATGAAACCGACTTGGCAAACGGATGGAGAGACTTGGTTTCTTCTGCCTCCCCAACCCCGCGCCGTAATCCACTTTCTAGGCGGAGCGTTTGTGGGATCTGCGCCGCAGTTTTTCTACAGCCGTCTGTTGGAAGAATTGGCCCGCATGGGCATGGCCGTTGTAGCCACTGCCTACGCCACCGACCTCGATCACGCCCAAATAGCTTTCAAGGCAGCCCGATCTCTCCATAGAAGCCTGCAGAGCAAAGGCTTGATGGACTTACCCCTCTTCGGCTTGGGCCACAGCCTTGGCGGTAAGCTGCAGATCCTCTCCTGCCTAGCCCTCCCTTCTTTGGGATCCCAGCGGCGCGGCAATATTTTTTTGGCCTACAGCAATGCCGGGTTGGAGCGGGCGCTGCCGCTGTTGCAGGTGTTGGTGCAAGCGTGGCCTCAACAGCAACTCAGCGATCTGTGGCGGATGTGGATGGGATCCTCGTCACCGCCGGTAAACCTGTGGTTGGAGTTTGAGCCCTCTCCGGCAGAGACCAATCGCCTCATTGAGGAGCGGTATCCGGTGAGAAACAACCTGCTTGTAGAGTTTCAGCAGGATGATATTGACGATATTCCACTGCTCTATCAGCAACTTTCTCGCAAGTACGGGGAGCACACCGAATGGCAGCGTCTAGAGGGGGATCACCTAACTCCTCTGGGCTTTAGCTATCCTTTCCTGGTTGGGCAAGAGTTTAGCCCTGTCGACGCTCTTGCACAGCTTCTCTACCAAAACTTGCTTGCCCCCAACTACCTCCTGATCCAGCGCATCAAAGCCTGGTTGTCAGCCCAACTGGCCTAGTCGAGCCAGCTGAGATCCGAGAGGAGATCTTGGGCATAGGAGGAAGAAGAGTGGGCTTGCAGGTAAAGCAACAGGCGTAGGATGTCGCTCATCAGGAAGTAACAGGTCAAGAGGCCACCAGCAGCCGTAGCCACTAAGGTTCCCGCTAGCATGCGCGAGAACTCCTGCCGCTGGAAAGCCTGCTCCATCAGGCGCAGCGCCCAAAATCCCAGCAAGACAACAATAGCAAGGATGATCGACATATCGTAATCTATGCTGTAACTTAGTGTAACATCGCTGCTGCTTACCTACCATGGGCAGGAGGCCAAGGGGTCCCAAGCCTCAGGAAGAAGCTAACCCTGCCTCAGCGGCCAGAGGGAAGGGAGCCAGCTTCCCGCTAATTAGCCAGTTGTCTCCCAAGGTCTGCAGTTGCGGCTCCAGCAGTTGCCAGCTCTGGTTGACCTCAGGGATCCCTTCCCCTTCTACGGGAGTTGGTGCGTTGGCCCCTCCCAGGATCTTGGGAGCGATGAAGGCGGCCACCTTCTGAATGGCCCCATCCTTGAGGGCTGCCCAGGCCAGGGTGCCGCCGCATTCCCAGAGGGCGCTCAGACAGCCTCGCTCAAAGAGAACCTGCGCTGCTCGAGCCGGAGTTACTCGATCCAGGTGCAGCAGCTCCACCCCTTGCTTGGCCAGGGCTCCCCAGAGGGGATGGGCCTCAGTGGCTTCGGTAATCACCAAAGTTGGCGCCTCCTCCACTTGCCACAGGTGGGCCACTGGGGGGAGGTTAAGGGAGCGGCTGAGAACCACCCGCAGAGGCTGGGATCCCTGAAAATCCGGCAGGCGGCAGGTGAGGCGGGGGTTGTCGTGCCAAACGGTTTGGGAGCCAACGATCACGGCGTCGTGCCAGGCCCGCTGGCGGTAAACCCACTCTCGTGCCAAGGGGTTGCTAATCCACTGGCTGTGGCCAGTGGTGGCCGCGCTCTTGCCGTCTAGGGTCATGGCGTATTTGAGCAAGCCAAAACATTGCTTTCGCACAATGGCAAAGGCAAAGCCCTCGTTGAGCTCTTGGCAGTCCTGCTCCAGCACCCCCACTGTCACCTCGACTCCTGCCTCTTGCAGGCGACGGATCCCTTTGCCGGCTACCAGCGGATTGGGGTCCTGCATCCCCACCACCACCCGCCGGATCCCAGCCGCCAGAATGGCCTCAGTGCAGGGGGGGGTGCGCCCATAGTGGTTGCAGGGCTCGAGGTTGACGTAGAGGGTGGCGCCCTTGGCCAGGGATCCCGCCTGCTGCAGAGCCAAGACCTCGGCGTGGGGCTGGCCGGCTCCCAGATGAACACCTTCCCCCACCACCTGATCCCCCCGGACAATGACGCAAGCTACCCGCGGGTTAGGGGAGGGGCGCTGCGGTGTCGAGCGGGCCAAGGAGAGGCAGCGTTCCATCCACTGCCGGTCGGCGTCCAGGTTCATGGGAGGCGCTTTCGGGGAGCACTTTAGCAGGCGGTGTTTTGGATCCTAGCTGCTTCTTGGCAGGGAGCCGGCTGCGGCGCAGCTTTGGTAAGCTGGTTACGGCTTTGGCGGCAGGGATCCCATGGACAGCCTTCAACTTTGGCAGCGCTACTGCGATTGGCTCTACTACCATCCCGAGCTGGAAATTTTTGTGGATATCAGCCGCATCCGTTTTACCCCTGCCCAAGTGGAGGCCCTGCGGCCTCTCTTTGCCCGGGCTTTTGCTGAAATGCAGGCCTTAGAAGCCGGGGCCATTGCCAACCCGGACGAAGGTCGCCAGGTGGGCCACTATTGGCTGCGGGCGCCGGAGCTGGCTCCCACTGCCGAAATCCGGCAGGCAATTCAAGACTGCGTTGAACAGGTGGAGAGCTTTGCCAAGAAGATCCACGGCGGCGTGATCCCGGCAAGTGGAGGAGGGCGTTTCACCGAGCTGCTCTGGATTGGCATTGGCGGCTCGGCCCTGGGGCCGCAATTTGTGGCGGAGGCCTTGGCTCCGCTGCAGCCGCCCTTGAACATCCACTTCATCGACAATACGGATCCCGACGGGTTTGATCGGGTGCTGGGACGGCTAGCGGGCAAACTGGGACAGACCCTGGTGGTTGTCGCCTCCAAATCTGGTAACACGCCCGAGTCGCGCAACGGCTTGGTGGAGGTGGCGCTGGCTTACCAAAAGGCCGGGATCCCCTTTGCCAGCCAGGCAGTAGCCGTTACCGGTCCCGGCAGCCAATTGGAGCAGCAGGCGCAGCGGGAAGGGTGGCTGGCGGTCTTCCCCATCTTCGACTGGGTGGGGGGGCGCACGTCAGAAACTTCGGCAGTAGGCCTGTTGCCGGCAGCGTTGCAGGGGATCGACATCCGGGCTTTGCTGGCCGGGGCCGCCACCATGGACGAGGCCACCCGCGTACCCCAGCTGGAGCGCAACCCCGCTGCCCTCTTGGCCATGGCTTGGTACATCGTCGGCGAGGGGCGGGGGCGCAAGGATATGGTGGTTTTACCCTACAAAGACCGCCTGGCCCTGTTTAGCCGCTACCTGCAGCAGTTGGTGATGGAGTCCCTAGGCAAGTCCCACGACCTGCAGGGCAACCTGGTGGAGCAGGGCCTCACCGTCTACGGCCACAAGGGCACCACCGATCAGCACGCCTACGTGCAGCAGTTGCGGGAGGGCTTGAACAACTTCTTCGTCACCTTCATCGAGGTGCTCCAGGATCGCGAGCCCGGGATCCCTTCCCCCTTCGTAGAGCCACTGGTAACCAGCGGCGACTACCTGGATGGCCTACTGCAGGGCACCCGCCAGGCCCTCTACGAAAACGGGCGCGACTCCATCACGGTGACGCTGCCGCGGGTGGATGCCCGCTCCGTGGGGGCCCTGATTGCCCTCTACGAACGGGCAGTGGGCCTCTACGCCTCCTTGATCCAGGTCAACGCCTATCACCAGCCGGGGGTGGAAGCCGGCAAGAAAGCGGCTAGCGCCGTCCTGCAGCTCCAGCGTCAGGTGCTGGAGGTGATGCAAGAGCAAAAAGGATCCCTGACCCTAACCCAGTTGGCGGAGAAGCTGGGCTGCCCGGAGCGCATCGAAACGCTGTACTGGATTGTGCGGCATCTACACGCCAATGGCCGCGGTTTGGTGCTTGTGGGGGATCCTGGCCGACCCTTGGAGCTGAGCATCCAGCCGCGTCTGGCCTGAGGGTTTACCTGAAGATCTGTACCTTACCTTAAACCCCTCCTGCGCAGCCGGCCTGTCTGCCTAGAATCAAGCAAAAGCCCACTGCAGGAGGAGACGATGGACCAACCTGCTGCCGTCCTGCCTTTGCAAGCCCCAAAAGACGTCTCCCTGGAGGAAATCGAGCAGGAGCTAAACAAAATCTGGTCCTCCAAGGAAGAGAGCGTTGCCGCCCGGGCTGCCACCTTTACCCTGGTGGTGTATGAGTCGCTAGACGATGCCCTGCTGCTGCCTTCCCCCACCGTCGAGGCCATTGCTAGCCAAAACCCCTGCCGCGTCATTGACCTGCGGGCCAAACGGGAGGGAGCCACAGACGACACCCTCGAGGCCCAGGTAGCTGCCTACTGTCCGGTGACGCGCGAACAGCGCAGCTCGCTGGTGTGTTGCGAATACATCACCCTGAAAGCACCGGAATCGGCTCTTGTGCGGGCTTGCAGCACCGTTGCCTCGCTGTTGATCCCCAACTTGCCCACCTTCCTGTGGTGGCAAGGCAACCTGGACTTGAACAGCTTGCTGTTTCAGAAGTTGGTGGCTCTAAGCAGCCGCGTCATCGTCGACTCCCGGGGCTTTGTCAATCCCGAGGAAGACTTGCAGGAGATGAATCTTCTCGTCAGCGAGGGACACCACTGCGGGGATCTCAACTGGCGCCGGCTGCTGCCCTGGCAGGAACTCACCGCCCAAGCCTTCGACCCGCCAGAGCGGCGGGAGTCTTTGTACTGGATAGATCAGGTAACCATTGACTACAAGGCCGGCAACCCCTGCCAGGCCCTCCTTTTCCTAAGCTGGCTGGCCAGCCGTCTGGGGTGGACGCCCACCGAGCGAGCGCAGACCCGGGAACAGGACTATGAGATTGACTTCATCCGCTTCCAAACTCAAGCTGGAGGTGAGGTGAAGGCAGAGTTGGCCGCCGTACCCCTGGTCTCGGAGACTAGCCAGCCGGGGGACCTCATTGGGCTGCGCCTCACCTCGAGCAACCAGGAAGCCAACGCCTGCACCGTGCTCTGTTCGGAAACCACCGGCTGCATGCGCATGGAAGCCAGGGGAGGTGCCCAAAGATGCGTGGTTCGGCAGGTGGCACCCCTGGAGCAGGATTCCTTGGAAACGCTGCTGGCTGCCGAGTTGCAGCGGCCTGGCCCTGACTATCTTTACGAAGAAACCCTAGGCGTGGCGGCCCAGATCCTCAAGTTGAGCAAAAGCGCAGCAACGGGGTAGAGTCTTGAGCCTGCTGGAAGAAAATCGGTCTTGGGGAGACGGATCCCGTTTTATGTTCAAGCTCTACCCAACCCACCGCTTGGCCAACGAAAGCCTTGGCTGCTCAGGACGTCCCAGGAGACCTGCTCAAGAAATCCGGGCCGGCTGTTAGCGCAGGCCTAGGACAGAGGCCAGCACACTGTGGCCTACTAGTGCTTCCACTGCGATGCTAATGGCAAACCCCAGCATGGCCAGCCGCCCGTTCCAGCGCTCAGCTTGCTCCGTCCAGCCAATTTCCCATGCCGGTGGAGCTTCGCCCTCTTGCCCATACTGCGGCACGTAGGGTGGACGAACAGCACCCTCCCAGCCTGCAGGGCGCTTGGAGTTAAAGAACGCTATCGAACCCAGGGCAACGGCAGCCACTAGGCCTGTTACCATCACAGCAATGTAGGGGAGGAAGGGGTTGTCAAGCATTGCTGTCTAGTGTCGAAGTGCTAAGCCAACAAGCTGGCTGGAGAAGAACTGGGATCCTAGCAGCCCGCCGCCGCTTTTTCTAGCTTGCCTTGCCAGAGCTACCGCAGTCCCAGCCACTGGGCAAGGGTGCTGGCGAAAACACTGTGGCCCACTAGCGCCTCGGTGGCGATGCTGATGACAAAACCCACCATAGCCAGGCGGCCATTCCAGCGCTCCGCCTGCTCCGTCCAGCCCGGGATCCAGTCGTTGGTGGTGTCGTAGTACTTAGCTACGGAAGCAGAATCCAGGCGAGAAGGGATCCGGGGAGAGGGTTGCATGGTTAATACCTCATAACCTTTCTCAAAGAAAATTAACATCAAATTACAGTTTGTGACAACTCTCTTCTGCCGGCAAGGGAGAGTTTTCGGGGTGGATCCTAGAGCGATGCCATACTGAGGGAGGTAGGCTTCTGCGCAGACTATGGCGGTATCCCCTCTTTCTTCCCCCAAGCTGGGCCAGGCTTTTGACGCCGCTGCCGACCTAGCTGCCCAGGTGCGGCCGGATTTTCCAATCCTGCAGCGCCAAATCAACGGCCAGCCGCTCATCTACTTCGACAATGCGGCCACTTCCCAGAAGCCGCTGGCGGTTTTGCAGGCCATGGATCTCTACTATCGGCACAGCAACGCCAACGTGCACCGGGGGGTGCATACCCTGGGCAACGAAGCCACTGAGGCCTATGAGGGGGCGCGGGAGAAGATTGCCCGCTTGGTCAATGCGCCCTCCCCGCAGGAGATCATCTACACCCGCAACGCCAGCGAGGCCATTAACCTAGTGGCCTACAGTTGGGGCATGAGCACCCTAGAGCGGGGAGACGAGATCATCCTGTCGGTGATGGAGCACCACAGCAATTTGATCCCGTGGCAATTCGTGGCTCAGAAGACGGGGGCCTGCCTTAGGTTTATCCAGATCACGCCCGAAGGCGAGCTGGATCTGGAGCACTACCGCTCTCTGCTGGGCAATCGCACCCGCCTAGTGGCGGTAGCTCACGTCTCCAACATGCTGGGATCCATCAACCCGGTTCGGGAGGTGATTGAGTTAGCCCATCGCTACGGGGCTAGGGTGTTGCTGGATGCCTGTCAGAGTGTGCCCCACATGCCCGTGGACGTGCAGGCCCTGGATTGCGATTGGCTGGCCTTTTCTGGGCACAAGATGTGCGGCCCCACTGGGATTGGGGTGCTCTACGGCAAGCGGGAGCTGCTGCGGGCCATGCCGCCCTTTTTGGGTGGGGGCGAGATGATTGCTGAGGTGTACTGGGATCACGCCACCTACGCCGATATCCCCCACAAGTTTGAGGCGGGCACGCCGGCCATTGCCCAAGCGGTGGGTTTGGGGGCAGCCGTAGACTACTTGAGCCAGATTGGGCTAGAGCGCGTGCATGCCCATGAGCAAAAGTTAACCGCTCGCCTCCTGGAGGGGCTCCAGCGCATTCCAGGCCTGAAGATCTATGGCCCCAAGGATCCGGCGCGCCGGGCAGGACTGGTCAGCTTTTCGGCGGAGGGCATCCACCCCCACGACCTGTCTACGCTGCTGGATGAGCAGGGGATCGCCATCCGGGCTGGCCACCACTGCACCCAGCCGCTGCACCGCCACTTGCAGGTGCAATCGACAGCGCGGGCCAGCGTTTACCTCTACAACACCCTGGCCGAGGTGGATCGCTTCCTCGAGGTGCTGGCGGAGGCAGTGGCGTTTTTCAGGGAGGCCTTGGGCTAGATGCTCTACCGCCGCTTTGGGCGCACCCAGCAGCTCATGTCGGCTTTTTCCCTGGGCAGCATGCGGCTGGTCAACGTGCCGCCGGAGCAGGCCCAGGCCACGGTGGCAGCGGCGCTGGAGGCAGGGATCAACCACCTGGAAACGGCCCAGGCCTACGGCCATGCGGAGGTGCTCTTGGGGGAGATCCTGCAGAAGCTGGCAGTGCCGCGGCAGCGCCTGATCCTGACCACCAAGCTTACGCCCGGCGAGAGGCTGCGGGAACGACTAGAGGGATCCCTGCGGCGGCTGCAGGTGGAGTATCTGGATCAGTTTGCCTTCCATGGCATCAACCTGCCCGAACACCTGGAGTGGGTACTGCGGGAAGGGTTGCCGCTGCTCAGGCAGGCGCAGCAGGAGGGGCTGGTGCGCTACATCGGCTTTTCCACCCATGGATCCCTGAAGCTCATCCTAGAGGCCATCCAGACCGGCCAGTTTGACTTTGTTAATTTGCACTACCACTTTTTCCAGCAGCGCAATGCACCGGCCCTAGAGGCGGCGGCCCAGCAGGATATGGGGGTGTTCATCATCTCCCCCGCCGACAAGGGGGGAATGCTCTACCGCCCACCCCAGCGCCTGCAGGAGAGCTGTGCGCCCTTTAGCCCCTTGGAGTTTGCCTACCGCTTTTTGCTGGCGGATCCCCGCATCCACACCCTCAGCCTAGGCATCACCCATCCTGACGAGTTACAAACAGCCCTGGTGGCCCTGCAGGATCCGGAGCGCTGGTGGACGGAGGGCCTAGCGGTGCAGGAGCGGCTGCGCCAAGCAGAAGAGGAGCGCCTGGGGTCCAGCCGCTGTGCCCAGTGCTATGCCTGCCTACCCTGTCCAGAAGGGATCCACATCCCAGAGGTGCTGCGGCTGCGCAACTTGGCCATTGCCCACGAGATGACGGAGTTTGCCCAGTATCGCTACAACATGTTTGGCCAGGCGGGGCACTGGTTCCCGGGAGTACCTGCTGACCGCTGCACCGAGTGCGGCGACTGTCTGCCTCGCTGTCCGGAGCACCTGCTGATCCCGGACTTGTTGGCTGAAACCCACCGCCTTTTGCATCGCTCTCCCATTCGGCGGCTGTGGGAGTGAAGAAAATGGGCCACCTGCTGTCTGACCCCGGAAACTTGCCCCAGAGCCTCTCTGCCTCATTCTAAGATGGGGTCTGGTTCTTTCGAGGATCCCGGGGCATGTTGTTGGAGCTTACCCCAGAAGAGTGCGAGTCGGTGATCCCGCTAGTGCCTACGCGGCTCCAGTACGCCGCTTACTGGAGCGATGCCCTCAACAGCGTAGGCCGGATCATTACGGCGATTTTGGTGGGCGTAGCGCTGCTGGTGCTGTCTCGCGCTTTTGGCGAGGGATCCTTCCTGGGGGCAGTCTCCTTTCTGGCAGGGTTTCTCTCGTTGCTCTACCCCTTCCTGTGGGGGCCCCTCTACACCATCTCCCGCCGGCAGATGGCTTTTCGCGAGATCCCTTACGGAGGGCTCTTCTTTGGCCAGGTCTTGAGTACCCGCCGCTACGAGGTGGTGGTGGAAGAGCGGAAAAAGCTGGATGAGGACGGGGAGCTCTACATCGAGGAGGTGCGAGAGCGCCAGTTTGAGATGGAAATTGGCGATGAGACAGGGGTTACTTACCGCGTGCGGGCTAGGGACGATCCCCGCTACCGGCGAATTGTTAAGAAACAATCGGTGTTGGCGTTGGTGAAAGCCTATTCGCGCGATCTGCGGCGCCGGCCGACCTTGAGCGAAGTCTACGTGGTCAAGCTAGGGGAATGGGTAGGGGATGTTTCCTATTTGGATCGGGAGGCGTTTCTGCAGTTGGCCGATGAGCTGTTGGCGCTCGAGCTAGGCCCGGAGGCAAAAGCCTAAGCGATGTCGGAAGCTGGAATCACCCGCGCGGCTTGGATCGTGGCGGCCTTGGTGGTGTCGGCGGCTCTGGGGCCGTGGCTAGCTCTGCCTTTGGCTGGGATGGTGGCCTTGGGGATTGTCGAACAGGTGGCCTTTGGGGGGCGGCTATCGGGGTTGCTAAGCGCGCTCCTGGATTGGGCTTCTCCAGCCTATCGGCAGCGGGTCATCCGCCACGAGGCGGGACACATTTTGGTGGCTCACCTGCTGGGGATCCCCTTGCGCGGCTACGTGCTCAGCCCTTGGCAAGCCTTTCGACGAGGGATCCCGGGCTACGGCGGAGTGGAGCTGGATCCGGCCCCCATGCACACCTGGGAAGCCCAGGGGGGCCTCTCCTGGGCAGATCTGGAGCGCTACGGCCTGTTTTGGATGGCAGGGGCTGCCGCAGAGTCTCTGCACTATGGCCAAGTGGTGGGAGATGAGGAGGATAGGCAACAGTTGGCCAAGCTACTGTCAGGGATCCGGGCTGCCCCGCCTTTGGCCTCTGCTGCTCAAGTGAGGGTTCAAATGAACCGCTTCTTACGCCAGAGCCGGGCATTGTTGCAAGCCCACCCTGAAGCCTATGCCGTTGCCGTCCAGCACCTGGAGCGGGGCTCCCCTTTGCAAGACTGCCTAGCTGCTATAGCAGCCAGCTTGGAAGAGCGCCGCCAGCAAGCTCCTCCGCCCTCTTTTGGAACCGCTTGCTGATACACTCGAAATCGGGATTCCCCGTTGGGATCGTTGTGTCGCTTAGGGAGGATCTAGCTTGCGTCCCATCCTCATCGCGGGCAACTGGAAAATGCACAAAACCCAAGTGGAGGCCCGCCAGTTTCTCCGCGAGTTTGGCCCAGCCCTGCAAGCGTCGTCTTCAGGGGTGATGCCGCAGCGGCAGATCATCCTGTGCGTGCCCTTTACAGACCTGGCCGTGGTGGCAGAAGAAACGCGGGGATCCGGCATAGCTGTGGGAGCGCAAAACCTGCATTGGGAGGATCAAGGGGCGTTTACGGGAGAGATCTCCGGCCCCATGCTGGTAGAGCTGGGGGTGCGCTACGTTATCGTTGGCCACAGCGAGCGACGGCAGTACTTTGGCGAAACGGATGAAACCGTCAACCGGCGCTTGGCGGCGGCCCAGCGGCATGGGCTCACCCCTATCCTCTGTGTGGGGGAAAGCTTGCAGCAGCGGGAACAGGGGCTAACCGAGTCTTGGATTGTGGGACAGTTGGATCGCGCCTTGACAGGGATCAATCTGCAAAACCTTGTGATTGCCTACGAGCCCATCTGGGCCATTGGCACGGGAAAAACCTGTGCAGCCGCTGAGGCCAACCGCGTCATTGGCCTTATTCGCCAGCATCTGGGCGCTGACCATCTACCCATCCTCTACGGTGGCTCGGTCAAAGCCAGCAATATCGACGAGCTGATGGCCCAGCCGCAGATTGATGGCGTACTGGTGGGGGGTGCTAGCCTCGATCCCCAAGAGTTTGCCCGCATTGTCAACTTCCAGGCCCTGACTCCTGCGGCAGCGGCTCCCTAGGCTCCTCAGCGAGATTGCCCCCATAGCAGAGCCACGGGGAAAGACTTGAGGACGGCCCCCACGGGCAAGCTGTCGCCACCAGGGATCTCTTCCTGGGTTAAGCCATTCACCCAGTCCAGCCGCTTCCAGCGCGGCAGTTGAATTTCCGTATCTTTCCAAACCGATTCCCCCAGGGGATCTTGAGTTTCATCAATTAAGGAAGTTAAAAAACGGGGCGCCACCACCAGCACGACTTGTTTATCGTGCTGACGGGCAAAGGCTATGACGTGGTTGGCATAGGAGCCGCTCACCTGTAGAGGAATATAACTGCCTTCCAGAAACAGCTGCGGCTGTTCCTGACGGGCCTTGAGCACCAGGTGGATGAGAAACAGCTTAATGCGGCCATCGTGGCGGTGGAGCAGAAGATCTTGGATAAGTTGCAGGGGATCCTGCTTGATTCGCCGCTGGATTTCTTCGAGGTAAGCTAGGCGACGGGAAAAGTCCACAGGTCGACGATTGTCGGGATCCACCATGCTGAGATCCCACAGCTCCGTGCCCTGATAGATATCCGGGATCCCAGGGCTGGTGAGCTTCAGCAGAGTTTGAGAGAGAGAGTTAAAGATGCCAAAGTGGGCAATTTTGCGCTGAAAGGGCAGGAAAGACTCCAAGAAGGGGCTTGAGGGCTGCAGGATTTGATCGATGAAAGCAAGGGTAGCTTCTTCGTATTCGGTATCGGGGCGAAGCCAGGCAGTATGGACTTTAGCTTCCCGAACTGCTTTGATGGCGTAGTCTTTAACTCGCTGGACAAAGGTCGGAACTTCCTCTGGTTGAAAAGGATAGGAGCCGATCAAAGTCTGATAGAGAAAATACTCGTCGTTGCGATCTGGCAGCTCCGAACGCTTGGCTTGCTTGCGGTAAACTTTATAGCCAACATTGAGCTCGTGCCAAAGGTTAATATGTCTCTCCCACTCGGCGGGTATTTCGGAGAGTACGTTCAGGCGGGCCCGCACATCCTCGCCGCGCTTGGTGTCGTGGGTGGAAGAGGCATTTAGGGTCAAAGGCCACTGGGCTGCTCGTTCTTGGTTAAAGCGATGGAACTCCTGGATAGAAATGCCAAAACGACACAGATCGCTGCCTACCTCGTTTAGGGATAGCAGCCTATTGTAAACGTAGAAGGCCGTGTCCTCTACCCCTTTGGCCATGAGAGGGCCGGCCAACTGTTGCAGCCTCATGGCAAAGTAGATTTGCTCGTTTTTCTCTTCCTCCGAGATGTTTTCGGGGAACTCGAGGCAGAGAAAGCGCTGTAGGAAATTCAGCTCGTTGACTAAGATGGGCAGGTTCTCCTTAGCTTTCTCTACAGCTTGACGGATAGCCTGCTGACCTTCTGGGCTGAGAACCCCTTCATGGATGTAGACTCGGTAAACTGGGAAACACACCAAAACCTCTGCCAGAGCTCGGCGCAAGCTGTAGAGAGTAAAGTCGTTGGCATAGCGGTGATGGCTGGTAATTCGCTTAAGCAAAAAGGCAAGGTTGTCCATGTCTCCCGCTAGGTTACGCTCAATGATTAGGCGTTTTTTGTCTTCAATTACCTGTTCGGGAGACTGCCTTAGATCGGTAAAGTTTTGGTATAGCCTTTCAAACGCTTCCTCGTTCTCAGAGCAGCAAAAGAGGCCGTTCAGCTTAGCCAGGAAGTCATAACCTGTTGTGCCCTGTACCGGCCACTGAGGAGGCAGCTTCTCGTCAGGCCCCAGTATTTTTTCTACAACGATGTAGAGATCTGGACAGCGCTCACGGAGGCGATGGAGATATTCCTCCGGGTTAAATAGGCCATCAATATGGTCAATGCGCAAGCCCGTAAAGCGCCCTTGCTCTGCAAGCTTAAAGATGAGCTGGTGCGTTTTGCGAAAGACCTCCCAGTCTTCTACCCGCAGCGAGATCAAGTCATTGATGGTAAAGAAGCGACGGTAGTTGATCTCTTCAGCACCTACCTTCCAGAAGGAAAGGCGGAAGTTTTGCCGGGCCAAGAGACTGTCCAGCAAGTCAAAGCTTGAGGGATCTCCTGGCTTGCCATTAAAGATGGCAATGTTCTCATCAAAAAAGCTTTGAATATGCGGGCTGGAGGTATAAAGCTCCCACAGAGAGTGCTTAGCAAAATTGATTTGGTCAGTGCGCTCTAGGAGGTCTTCTTTGCTAGGAATGAACTTGAGGCTGAAGAGAATTCCCAGTAGCTTGACGTAGTCAGGGTGGCTGCGTCCTAGTTTTCGCCGCAGCTTGCCTAAGTTGTAAGTAAAAACATCGGCATAGGTGTCGATATTGAGAGGAAACCTCAAGTTGAAGTAGTTAATGCTAAGGCCACCGGCATCGTAACGAAGCTGGATTTGTCCGGACTCTAAGCATTTGTTATAGAAATCCCCTAGAAAGGGTGCTAAAATTCTGCCCTTGATGCCAAGATAGGAGTGATCCCAGTCAACATCAAAGTAATCGATAAAGTCTGAGTTGGGGCCGCTTTCCAGCACATCCATTAACATTCGATTTTGGCCATCATAGGCCATGTGATTGGGAACAATGTCTTGGATCCAGCCAATTCCCTGCTGGTGGAGAGTTTCCCATAGAACTTCAAATTTTTCGATCCCTCCTAGTTCGCAGTTGATCTGCGTGGGATCCACCACGTCGTAGCCGTGGGTACTGCCTTTGCGAGCCTGAAAGATGGGAGAGGCGTACAGATCGCTAACACCCAGCAACTTTAGGTAGGGGACGATTTGCCGTGCTGCCTCGAAGTCAAAACCGGCGTGAAACTGGATGCGATAGGTGCAAGTCGGGATCCGCATGGTGACCTCTAACTAGAAAGGGTTTTTCCAGGTTGACATACTCCCTGCAGCTGCAGCTGGCTTCTAGGCAGCAGCTAGCAGAGCCTTGGAGCTGCCAATGAGTCCCGAGCTTGTCTCTAAGCCGTCATGGCCTTCTGACGGTAGCATGCTGTCCCATTTTCAGGCTCTACCCGACACAACCTCAGCCAGCGCCGTTTGCAGCTGCAAGGCCAATTGGGAGGGGAGGCTATCTTGCCTCCAAAACAGAGCTGCTGCTGAGCGGCAATGGGGATTTCCTGCCAGCCCTCAAGTAGAGGTGGCCGCCTACCAGCCAAATCACTCCGAGCTCCTTCGCCTAGCAGTACACTTGGCAGGGGGCTGGGATCTGAACCTCTGAGGTTCCGACCAGGTGCTAACGATCCCCGCCCCATCTCCTCAACTTACCAACCCCGACTGGAGAGAGACCGATGTCCACCCACTTGACGCCGCGGTTTGCCGAGGCCATGCGCTACGCCTACCGATGGCACGCTGCTCAAACCCGCAAGGGAACCAGGATCCCTTACCTCAGCCACCTGTTGGCCGTAGCCTCCATTGCCCTAGAGTACGGTGCCGATGAGGATGAGGCCATTGCTGCTTTGCTCCACGACAGCCTGGAAGATGGCCCCCGCTACAGCGGCGAGCCACGGGCCCAGATTGAACAGCAACTGCGGGAGCGCTTTGGAGAACGAGTGCTGCAGATCATCTTAGGGTGTACGGATACTGAAAGCGATAGCTCCCGGGGCGAGCCCAAAGAAAACTGGAAGGAGCGGAAAACGGCCTACCTGAAGCATTTGGAAACCGCAGACGCTTCGGTTCTGCTGGTGGCTGCCGCTGACAAGCTGCACAACGCCCGCTGCCTCCTACGGGACTTTCGCCAGCTAGGGGATCAGCTTTGGGAGCGCTTCTCCGGCGGTAAGGAGGGATCCCTATGGTACTACTGCTCGCTGGCGGAGATCCTGGGACGACGGCTACCTTCGGGGTTAGCTGCGGAGCTCCAGGAAGTGGTGGCCGAGTTGCAACGGACAGCCGAGCCGAATCCGGCGCTTGACAGGGAGGAGGGGGGCTGAAGAAAATGCTGAGGGCAGTCCTATAGGTCACCCGTCTATGGTTCTTGCGGTCGGTACCCCTGCTCCTGGCTTTAACACCGTCGACGCCCACGGCAACCCGGTTTCCCTAGCCGATTTTGCTGGGAAAACGGTGATTCTTTACTTTTACCCCAAAGATGACACCCCTGGCTGCACCAAAGAGGCCTGCGGCTTCCGTGACGCCTACGCGGACTATCAGAGCAAAGACTTGGTGGTGCTGGGGGTAAGCATGGACGACCAAGCTTCCCACAAGAAGTTTGCCGAAAAGTACAACTTGCCCTTCCCTCTCTTGGTGGATAGCGACGGCGCAATTGCCCGCGCCTACGATGTGGACGGAGGCGGCTATGCCAAGCGAGTAACCTACGTCATTGATGGCGAGGGCAAAATTGCTAAGGTCTACCAAAACATTAATACGGAAACTCACGCCCGCGATATCTTGGCGGACTTGGGCCGGTGAGGAGGCTGAACCTGAGGGCTTGCCTCCCAGCCTTTGGGTATGAACGACGACATTCCAGTTGCGCGTCGCTACCCTCCCCCTCCAGCAAAAGCGCAAGGCTCCTCAGGTCCCTGGAGGCTAGGCTTAAGGCTAGGTCTAGCCTTGCTTACGCTGCTGCTCTCAACGGTGTGGGCAGTGGGCGGGTTGCCAGGATCAAAGGAAAGAAGAGAACCCCTGGCGCAAGATCTCTCTGTTTCTCAGCAAGGAGAGGGCAGGCCCTCTCTGCTGGGCCACTATGCCTATGCTGAAGCTCCGCCAGAGACCCTCCAGGTAGTGGGCTATTACCACGGGCGCGAGGTGCGCCTGCGCCACGCCGCTGCCGAGAGCTACCGGCGAATGAGCGCAGCGGCTCTAGCCGACGGGATCCGCCTTGTCCCCATCTCTGGGTTTCGCTCGATAGCGGAGCAGGAGGCTTTGTTTTTTCAAGTAGCCCAAGCGCGGGCTCTGCGGCCAGGAGAACGGGCTGCAGTCAGCGCTCCCCCGGGATATAGCGAGCATCACACCGGCTACGCTATCGACATTGGGGATGCCCAGTTTCCGCAGTGGGATCTCCAGGAGGCTTTTGAAAAGACTCCTGCCTTCCGCTGGCTGGAGAAGAACGCTGCTCGTTTTGGCTTTGAGCTGTCCTTCCCCCGCGGCAACCCCCAAGGGGTAAGCTACGAGCCCTGGCACTGGCGCTTTGTGGGCGACCGCCACAGCCTAGAGACCTTCTACAAGCGATAGGCAATCCCCCCTTCCCTTGGAAGAGAAGCCAAGGGAGTGCCAAGAAAGCGGATGACGCGATTCGAACGCGCGACCTTCTCGTTGGCAACGAGAAGCTCTACCACTGAGCTACATCCGCACTAGCTAGTAGTGTATCGTGACAAACTTTGCCGCTGTCTGTCAAGGGGGGAAGTGGGCGGCATTTTGTTCCAGAATGGGAGCAGTTCATCTTTCTTTGCAGTTGCGTCAGCCCCTAGCGGGGCCTAGGAAATCGCGATGCGGGTAGCCATTATTGGAGCAGGGTTGGCCGGCTTGGCAACGGGGGTTTACTTGGCTGAGGCGGGCCATGAAGTGCAGATCTACGAGGCGCGGCCCTTTGCCGGCGGCAAGGTGGGATCCTGGCAGGATGCCGAGGGCAACCACATTGAGATGGGATTGCACGTTTTTTTCTGCAACTACAGCAACCTGTTTGCCCTGATGAAAAAGGTGGGGGCCTACGAGAATCTGCTGCCCAAGCAGCACGTCCACACTTTTGTCAACCGCGGCGGGCGGATGGCCAGCCTCGATTTTCGCTTTCCCCTAGGAGCGCCCTTCAATGGCCTCAAAGCTTTTTTTACCACCAACCAGCTCTCCTGGGCCGATAAACTGCGCAACGCATTGGCGCTAGGCACTAGCCCCTTGATTCGCGGCCTGCTGGACTACGAAGGGGCAATGCAACAGATTCGCGCTTTGGATCGGGTAAGCTTTGCCGAGTGGTTCCGCCAGCACGGCGGGTCTGAGGGTAGCCTGAAGCGGATGTGGAACCCCATTGCCTATGCCCTGGGCTTCATCGACACGGAGCAGATTTCTGCTCGCTGCATGCTGACCATCTTTCAGATGTTTGCCAGCAAAACGGACGCCTCTAAGCTCAATTTCCTCAAGGGATCCCCGGACAATTACCTTACCCAACCCATCGTCCGCTACCTGCAAGCCCGCGGCGGTCAGGTTCATACCCGGCGGGGGGTTAGCCGCATTGAAGTCAGCGACTCCCCCCCCTACGCGGTAACCGGCCTGGTTTTGGCCAACGGCGAGCGCGTGGAGGCGGATGTGTATGTATGTGCAACGGCGGTAGAAGGGGTGAAACGCTTGATCCCCCAGGTGTGGCGGCAATGGCCCCAGTTCGACAACCTCTACAAGCTGGACTCGGTGCCGGTTGCCACGGTGCAGTTGCGCTTCGACGGCTGGGTGACGGAGCTAAATCCCCAGGGCCAAGCCAAACGCGCCGTCGACTACCCCCAGCCGCTTGGCATCGACAACCTCCTCTACACTGCCGATGCCGATTTCTCCTGCTTTGCCGATCTCGCCCTCACCAGCCCTGCTGACTACTACAAACCCGGCCAGGGATCCCTGCTGCAATGCGTGCTTACGCCCGGGGATCCCTTTATCTCCATGTCCAACGAGGCCATTGCCCAGCACGTGCTGCACCAAGTGCATGAGCTCTTTCCCTCCTCGCGGCAACTGAACCTGACCTGGTACAGCGTGGTCAAGCTGGCCCACTCTCTCTACCGCGAGGCGCCAGGCATGGAGCCCTATCGGCCGCCGCAGAAAACTCCCGTGCCCAACTTCTTCCTTGCCGGCAGCTACACCGCCCAGGACTACATCGACAGCATGGAAGGAGCCACCCTCTCTGGCCAGTTGGCTGCCCAGGCCATCCTGGCCGCCTGCCGGGATCCCCAGCCGTCGCCGCCAGCCTAGCGGGCCTTCGCTGCCCAGCAGAACGGCGGCAAAGGGAGGCTCTCCCTGCCTCTGGCTCAGCCAGTTGGCTGTGGCAGGCTGGATCCTTTTCCCCTACCATCTAGGCTGGGAAAATGGGTTGGGGACAGCTATGCAGGCGGTAATTCTGGCAGGGGGGCAGGGAACTCGCTTACGGCCTTTGACCCTATGGCAGCCAAAGCCGTTGCTGCCCTTGTTGGAGGTACCTTTTTTACACTGGCTCATTGGCCGCTGCCGTCGAGCTGGCTTGACGGACATCCTGTTGAGTGTTGGGTACTTGGGCAGGCAGATCGAGGCTGCCCTAGGAGATGGCGCTGCCTGGGGGGTAAAGCTTCGCTACATCGTCGAGGAAACACCGCTGGATACGGCGGGATCTTTGGTGTTGGCCCAGCCCTATTTCAGCGGGGATCCCTTGGTGGTCTTCAACGCCGATATCCTCACCGATCTGGATCTGGCGGCATTGGTGCGCTGTCATCTGCAGAGCGGGGCTGTTGCCACCCTTACCCTTGCCCGCGTTGAGGACATCACCGCCTACGGCCTGGTGGAAGTGGGGGAAGGCGGCCGGATCCAATCCTTTCGGGAAAAGCCCACCCCTGCCGAAGCCCTCACCCTGACCACCAACACCATCAACGCCGGCACCTATGTCCTCGATCCAGCCATTTTCAAGGACTACCCCAGCGGGGATCCCCTCAGCTTTGAGCGGCGCGTCTTCCCCGACCTGCTCCAGCAAGGGCAGCGGCTGCAAGCCTACCTGCACACGGGCTACTGGCGAGATCTGGGCACGCCGGCCAGCTACTACCAGGGTCAACTGGATATTCTCCTAGGCCGGATGAGGGATTTTCCGCTCGAGGATGTGGAAGAACGGGCGCCCGGGATCTGGGTTCACAAGACGGCTGAGGTCCACCCTGCTGCCCAACTGCACGCCCCTTGCTACATCGGCGCCTATACCCGCCTAGGGCCCCAAGCCCAGATCCCTGCTGGCACTATCCTGGGCAGCTACAGTTGGGTCAATGGCCCCCTGCAGCCAGGGGCTTACGGGCCAGGCCTCCTCGTGGTTTAATGTAGCGGATAGCAAGCAAAGTAGCGCCCTTGTTCTCTCGTTTTGGGGAGCACATAGGCATCCAGCTATGGCGGAATACAGGCCTGGGCTAGAGGGCGTTCCGGCCACGCGATCCAACATTAGCTTTGTCGACGGCCAGGCAGGGATCCTGGAATACCGCGGCATCCCCATTGAGGAGCTAGCGGCCCACAGTACCTTTCTGGAGACAGCTTATTTGCTGATTTTTGGCAAGCTGCCCACCCAGTCGGAGCTGGACAACTTTGATCAGGCTGTCCGCAGCCATCGGCGGGTCAAGTACCGTATCCGCGACATGATTAAGTCGTTTCCCGACTCTGGCCACCCGATGGATGCCCTACAGACCTGTGTCGCCAGCCTGGGCATGTTCTACCCGGTGCAGGAGGCAGATCCCGACTACGTTTTTGTCACGGTTACCCGCCTGCTGGCCAAGCTGCCGACGATGGTGGCCATGTTTCACCAGATGCGCCAGGGCAACGATCCCATTCCCCCTGACGACAGCCTGGATCATGCCGCCAATTTCCTCTACATGCTCTCAGGCAAAAAGCCAGATCCCTGGCTAGCTCGCGTTTTCGATACCTGTCTCATCCTGCACGCCGAGCACACGGTTAACGCTTCAACCTTTGCCCTTTTGGTGAGCGCCTCGACCCTGGCTAGCCCCTACAGCAGCCTGGCCACAGCGGTGGGCACCCTTTCGGGGTTGCTGCACGGCGGGGCCAACCAAGAGGTAATGAAGCTGTTGCGGCAGATTGGCTCAGTGGAGAACGTCCGCCCGTTTATTGAAGAAAAGCTGGCTAGAAAAGAGCGGATTATGGGCATGGGGCACCGCGTCTACAAGGTGAAGGATCCGCGGGCCATCATCCTGCAAAAGCTTGCCGAGGAGCTGTTCGAGCGCCACGGCCACGATAAGTACTACGACATTGCCCTGGAGGTAGAGCGGGTGTGTGCAGAGCTGCTGGGACCTAAGGGCATCTACCCCAACGTGGACTTCTACTCAGGCTTGGTCTACGCCAAGCTGGGGATCCCAGAGGATTTGTTTACACCGGTGTTTGCCATTGCCCGGGTAGCCGGTTGGCTGGCCCATTGGCGGGAGCAGTTGGCGGATAATCGCCTCTTTCGCCCCACCCAGGTCTACACCGGCAAGCGCCAGCAGCGCTACATCCCCATTTCGGAGCGGAGCTAAGGTTAACCCCGTTGGACAGGGTGCGAAGATCCCCTGGCTTGCGGCGGGCTGGCTTTGGCCAAGGTCCCTTGCCCCTGCGGGATCCCGAGGTCCTCCAGATCCACCTTGAGGATCCAAGGGCATAGGTGCCAAGCCCGACAAGGGTGCTGGGGTTGCGATCCCCAAAAGTTGGGGGTGTAGACTACGCAACCAATTGGCCAGCGGTGGTTCCTAGAAACTGGCAAAGCTAGAGGGCCGCCAACTGGGGCACACCCACCAGTTTCTCGCTCAGCTCCCAGAGCAACTTGGCTTTGGCCTCATCCTTTGCTTCGTCAGAAACCTCCTGGTTAAAGGGCCTGGCATTCTTCCGTTGCCGGTTGCCCCAGCTCCAGTAGAATCCCGACTGGCGAAATTCGGGATCGGCCACCACCTGCGCCACCCGCTCGCCGGCCAGCTCCTGGGAGACATAGCCACCGGTGATGTATTTTTGAAACCAGGGGAAAAGCTTTTGGAACAAGGGATAGTGATGGCGGAAGAGGCCGCTTTCCGCCACACAGCCGGGGTAAAGGGAGAGAAAGGTGATGCCGGTGCTCTCGTGGAAGCGGCGGTGCAGCTCCCGCATGGTGATGATGTTGCAAACTTTGCTGTCTTTGTAGGCCTTGACGGGATCGAACTTGCCGCCGTCGGCCATGCTGATGGGTTCCTTAAAGCCCTGGGCAAAGCCCCGCAGATCCCCCAGGTGAGGTTGGGGTGGGATCTTGCCTCCCAGCTCTTTGGGGTTGTGGGTAACCGTTCCTAAGATTACCAGCCGCCGATCCGGGTAAGGGGAGCGCTTGAGATCCTCCAGCATCAGGTGGCAGAGGAGGAAATGTCCTAGGTGGTTGGTGGCCATGGTTAGCTCATAGCCCTCGGGGCTGCGCAGGGGCTGCTTGAGCAGGGGCATGTAGATGGCGGCGTTGCACACCAGGGCATCCAGAGAACGGCCCGACTGACGGAACTGCTCGACAAACTGCCGAACACTGGCCAGGCTGGCCAGATCAATTGGCATCAGGCTGTAGCTCCCCTCTGGGATCCCCACCTGCTGGGCCATCCGCCGGCCCTTGTCCAGATCCCGACAGGCCATGACCACGTGCCAGCCCCGCTTGGCCAAAGCCAAGGAGGCATACAGGCCAACGCCTGAGGAAGCACCAGTAATCACGACGGTGGGTTGCATTTGTCCTTCCATATCCAACTCCTAGACTGTTTCCTGAGGGGGGATCCCTCAGATCCCTGCAGGATCCATCTTGGAGTGGAAAGGGGCCTAGACAAGGAATTGATAAGGTTTGCGACGCTTTTCCGGGCCATTTCCTTCATTTTTAGATACAAGCTTGGCCTTGCCAGCTCAGGTAGATCCAGGTGGGCAAAGCCGCACCGCTGTTGCGAACGAGGACTAAAGAAGGCCGCTAGGGCTTCCCAGCACAATGGGCAACCTCGCCAACGCACCTTCTACCTTGACGTGGGTTAGCTAAGCTCGTAGGCGAGCAGGTACGTTTCTTCGGGTAGGCATTTTGCCTAGGCTAAAGTTGGCTCCGCCTTTGGCCTGTGTGATCGCTCAAGAGCAAGGAGCAACTACCGTCAGCTCGACGGGAAGTGACGCCTGTGGAGATCCCTCTAGTGGGGTAGTGGAGTGAACTCTGCTGCTAGCTATGGGTCGTGGAAGCAGAAAGAAAGCCTCAACCTGGAGCACAAGTCCGCTTTTGTCCGGGGTTGTAGAAGTCTTTCAGAGCGGATCAAAGGCAAAGGTAATCTGCACAGCCCCCGTGGAATCCACCTCAACCTTGCGCAGGACTTCCCGCAGGTAGGCGCGGCGCTCGCTTTCGCTGAGATCCTGCCAGAAGGGCAGGAGGGAGAGGGTTTGGACGGTCTGGGTGAGGTTGGCAGGGGGGAGCTGCTCTAGCTTTTGGGCCAAGCGGGCTGTCTCTGCTCGCAACTGGTAGCAGCGCTGGGCTAGCGAGGGCTCGTCCAGCAGGCCGGCTTGTCGCAGCTCTTCCAGTTGCCGCAGCCGCTCGGCGTTGGCCTGGAGTTGGGCCTGGAGCTGTTGGCGAGTTTGGGCTAGAGCCTGCCGATCCAGCGTCTGGAGCCGTTGGGGCAACTGCTCACAGACCTGTCGAATTACCTCCTGCTGGACTTCAGCGTAGCGGAGGCTATAGCGGCAGGTTTGGCAGCGCAGGTAGAGGTAAGAAGAGCCGTTCCTTTTGCCCTTGCTGGGGGTTGTTTGCACAATGCGTAGCAGGCTGCCACAGGCCCGGCAGTGGACGAGTCCGGCCAAGGCGCGGGAGGCGCTGGCGCTGCGGCGCGGGATCCCTTGGTTGCGTTTCAGCCAGCGATCGATCTGGGCGGCTTCGGTGCGGCTGAGGAGAGCTGGGTGAGTATCGCGCAGAACAGTACCGTCGGCGTAGGCCAGATCCCCCCGGTAGACCGGGTTGAGCAGCCAGTTGCGCCCGGTGGCTACTGAGATGCGCTTGTGGTGCTTCTCCGCAATGAAGCGCACCGCCTGCCGCAGAGATCCGTAGAGGAGAAAGTGCCGGAAAAAATCCTGAACAATGGGGGCCTGGCGGCAATCCGGGATATAGCGACCCCCTTCGCGGCGGTAGCCAAAGGGAGGCGGCCCGGGGGGAGGCTTGCCTGCCAGACGGCTTTGAGCCTGGCTTTGACGGCGACGGCGGCTTTGCAGGTGATGGGGAACCTCAGCTAGCAGCGGGATCCACTCGCCAGCAGTGCTAGGGGTTTGTAGGCCATCTGCCCTGACCAGGCTAAGGCGGACCCCAGCCTGTTGGATTTGCAGCAGCCGCCCGTGCACCTCATCCAGCTGATCCCCCAAATCCGACAGGCGCACCAGCAGCACCTGCTGCACCGAGCCACTGGCCACGCCCTGCAGCAGCTCCTCCAGGTAGGTACGGGATCCCCAGTCGTGCCAGAGAGGATCAGCCCCGTGGGCTTTTAGCCAAGCCAGCTCCTCTTCTGGCCAAGGAGCATAGGCCGGCGTGTAGAGGTAGCCGCAGACGCCCATGGACAAATCTCCTGCCACCGCCGCTGCCCTCCTGCTCGGCTGCCCCCCCGCGATCCCAGGTGAAGGCCGCGACGGCCAGGCCAGCGCGCCTCAGGCCGCCTGCCCTATTCCGCTGCTGTTGCCGCATATTCCAGCTCTTCTTCTGCCACCCTCAAGGGTGCCTCCTCGACCTGTTCCGCCTGTCCTTGCTTGGCAGCCCGCAGTTGCTCGCGGTACTTGGCTGCCATTTCCTCGGCTTTCTCGTAAACCAGCTTGGGATCCCGCAGCATATCGCCGGGATTGGGCTCCAGCTGCTTAGTTGATAGCGAGATCCGGCCCCGCTCCGCGTCTAGGTCGATGATCATCACCTTCACTTCGTCGTTGACGTTAAAGACGCTGTGGGGTGTGTCGACGTGCTCGTGGGAGATCTCGGAAATGTGCAGCAAGCCGGAAACGCCGCCAATGTCAATGAAAGCACCGTAGGGCTTGATGCCGCGCACCGTGCCAACCACCACCTCGCCCACCTCTAGCTTGTTCATCTTCCGCTCCACTAAAGCCCGGCGATGGCTTAACACCAAGCGGTTGCGGTCTTCGTCCACCTCGAGAAACTTCAAGGGCAGCTCCTCGCCCACTAGCTCTTCCTTGGGCTTGCGGGTGCTGATGTGGGAGCCGGGGATAAAACCGCGCAGCCCCTCGATGCGCACCAGGGCGCCCCCGCGGTTGGTGGCAAAAATGGTGGCCCGCACCGTGGCATCCTCTTTTTGGAGCTGGCGCACCCGTTCCCACGCCCGCATGTACTCAATGCGGCGGATGGAGAGGGTCAGCTGCCCCTCCTCGTTCTCTTCAGTGAGGATGAAGAACTCGCGCGTCTCTCCGGGCTGGAGTACCTCGTGGGGATCTTCCACCCGGCTGATAGACATCTCCTGCAGCGGCAAGAAGGCAGCGGTTTTGGCCCCAATGTCGATTAACGCGCCACCCGGTTCCACCGAAAATACTGTGCCGGTTACAATTTCGCCGGGGCTGAAGCGATAGTCGTACTTGTCCAGGAGAGCGGCAAAGTCCTCGGTGGTAAAACCCACGTCGGCAGCAGCGGTAACTCGAGTCATAGGGGCTTACTAGCAGAGCAGTTGCGCAAGTTCAAACCACAGCCAGACCTAGACTAGGAGAAGGCATGGGCATGCCTCCACCTTCACACCCAAAAGGGTAGGTCCTGGAAACACTATCCTAGCTCAAGGAAGAAGCTTTTGTAGCAAATTTCCTCGCCCTCCTGCCAAGCTAGTAAGAAAGTGGCCCAGGGAGCGTTAGGAGAAAGGCAGTTGCATTTCATTGACCAGGTGGAGATTGAGGTGCAGGGGGGAAATGGGGGGGATGGCATTGTGGCCTTCCGCCGCGAGAAGTACGTGCCTGCCGGCGGACCCTCGGGCGGCAATGGGGGGCGGGGCGGCTCGGTGATCCTAGTGGCAGATCCGGGGCTGCAGACTTTGCTGGACTTTCGCTTCCAGCCAGTCATCAAAGCCGAAAACGGCTCAAAAGGAGGACCCAACCAGCGCACGGGGGCCAGCGGGGCGGATCGGCTGGTGCGGGTGCCCTGTGGCACGATGGTGTTCAACGCAGAAACGGGCGAGCTCCTTGGAGATCTGGTGCAGCCAGGGGATCAGCTGCTGGTGGCCCGGGGCGGCAAAGGGGGCTTGGGCAACGCCCACTTCTTGAGCAACCACGATCGCGCCCCCCGCCGTTTTACTAGGGGCCAACCGGGGGAGCGGGTGCGGCTGCGCCTGGAGCTGAAGCTCATTGCTGAAGTGGGGATCGTCGGCCTGCCTAACGCCGGCAAGTCAACCTTGATTTCCGTGATCTCCTCCGCCCGGCCTAAGATTGCGGATTACCCCTTCACCACGCTACAGCCCAATTTGGGGGTGGTGCCCCATCCCTCGGGCGATGGGGTGGTGTTTGCCGATATTCCCGGCCTCATTGAGGGAGCCCACCGAGG
Organism: Synechococcus sp. R65.1; assembly: GCF_047461755.1. Classification (NCBI taxonomy): domain Bacteria; kingdom Bacillati; phylum Cyanobacteriota; class Cyanophyceae; order Synechococcales; family Synechococcaceae; genus Synechococcus; species Synechococcus sp. R65.1. The sequence goes on from NZ_JANSHU010000004.1 coordinate 99,179, forward strand.
GGTGGGACTGGGGCATGACTTTTTGCGCCATGTGGAGCGCACGCGGCTGCTGATTCATTTGGTGGACGGCGCGGCGGCCGATCCTGTCAGGGCTTACCAAGTTGTGCAGCAGGAGTTGCGCGCCTACGGCCACGGGCTCATCGACAAGCCGCAGATTGTGGTTTTAAACAAAATCGACGCCCTCGAGCCGCAGGAGGTTGTCGAGCGCACCCAGCGGCTTGCAACCGCCGTCGGCGCTCCAGTCTTGGCCATCTCGGCAGTGGCCAGGCAGGGTTTGGATGCTCTCCTGCAGCGAGTGTGGCAGAGTCTGGGCCGGGATCCAGAGCCCCCTCGACCTGGGGGCAAGATCCAGCTAGCGGCGCCTCAAGAGAAGCCTAGAATAGGAGTGCCCCCGCTTCCCCCAAGCCCAGAGATGAGTGGCTATGTACGTCTCCGAGGAGGATCTGCCACCCGACTTGCGCCAGATTAAGCGGGCCGTTGAGCAGGCGACGCAGGCAAGGGCAGGATCCTGTCTGGAGCTGGCAATGCTGCTGCGCCTGTTGGAGGATCTGCACCGCACCATTTTGGAGGGAGCCTTCCAAGAAGCTTTGCCCAACACCCGGCAAGAGCTCTATCAAGTACTTCAAGAACTAGAGGAGGCAGGTGACTGGCCCTACCTGCCGCGTTTGCACATCCAGGCGCTGATGCAGCAGCTCAAAGACTGGCCGCAGAGCTCCCTGTCGGTGCCGCCCACCCCTCGTCCTGTGGTGGAGGTCTCGGAAAGCCGTTCTGAGTCTTGATGTTTTCTGATGGCCGAATACTTCAAGCTCCATCCCCAACACCCCCAGCCCCGCTCCATCCAGCGCATTGCAGCCGCGCTCCGCGAGGGGGCGGTCATGCTTTATCCCACCGACACGGTCTATGCCATCGGCTGCGATGTCACTCACAAGCAGGCAGTGGAGCGGGTGCGGCACATCAAGCGGCTTTCTAACGACAAGCCTCTTACCTTTCTGTGCCCTTCGCTTTCCCAGATTGCTCAGTATGCCCAGGTGAGCGATCCCGCCTATCGGCTGATGCGGCGGCTGATCCCTGGCCCGTTTACGTTTTTGTTGCCAGCCACCAAGCTGGTGCCTCGGTTGGTGATGGATCCCAAGCGAAAGACCACTGGCATCCGCGTGCCCGATTCGGCCATCTGTCAGGCGCTGTTGGCCGAGTTGGGTAACCCCATCGTCTCCACCTCGGCCAAGCTGGGCAGGGATCCCATCGGCTCGTTGGAGGTGGGCTTTGATCCGGCAGCGGATTGGGAGGAAGGGGGAATCTTTACCGCCGAGGAAATGCGCCAGTTGGAGAAGCAAGTGGACCTGATAGTGGATGACGAGGCTCCCTATCGGGCCCAGGTCTCGACCGTCATCGATCTCACAGGGCCGGAGCCGCTGCTGGTGCGGGCCGGGCTGGGCTACAAGCAGGTGGCGGATCTGCAGTGGGCAAAAGAGCCGGGCAATTGAGGCACAGACCCTGGGTTTTCCGCCTAGCTGCTTGCTCCTAGAATAGGGTCGTCCTGCCGGTATGGTCCCATGCCTGAAACCTTAGCTGAAAAAAAGTCGGCGCTGTTGCAGCTTTTGGAGACGACCGACCGGGGCCGCAGGGTTTCCCCTAGCCAAAAAAACCAGATTCTGGCTCACATTGCCGCCCTAGAAGTCCTCAACCCTACCCCTAACCCCCTAGCAGCTCCTGAACGGTTGGAGGGGACTTGGCTGAACCTGTTCACCACTAGCGCCGCTTTGTTGCGGCTGGCCCCTTTGCCCCTTTTGACCACCGGCGAGATCTATCAGTGCATTCGAGCCCAAAAGAGCCAAGTCTTTAACGTGGCCGAAATCCAGGGATCCGGCTGGCTGCCGCGGGGTATCTTGGCGGTGGCAGCCCGCTTCTATCCGGCATCGGAACGGCGGGTCAAGGTGCTGTTCGAGCGGCTGCTTGTGGGACTCCAGGCGTTGATGAGCTACGAGATCGAGAGTTTTCTCTATCTGCTCGAACGGGATCCCGACCGGATCCCGGCTATCAAGATTGACCTGGGTTGTCGCAAGCCAACGGGCTGGCTGGATATCACCTATTTGGACGAGGATCTGCGGATTGGCCGTGGCAGCCAAGGGAGTCTCTTCGTGCTCAGGCGGGTAGGCGAAGGCAGTAGCTAGCTGGAGACGTACTACCCCACGGCTAAAGCCGGGGGTCTTCACCTCGCGTTTTCTCGATGAGAGCGAAGCTGATCTCACAGAGGGTCTCCAGGGCCCGGTAGGACGCTTGCAACGCCTGCAACTTCTCTTGGGACTGTTCCAGTTGCCGGGCCCATTCCTCTTGTTGAGAGTGCAGCTTTTGGTTTTCCCATTTGGTGCATTGCAGAAGGCGCTCGAGTTGCTGCTGCCGCTGCTGGAGCTGGGCTTGCTCTGCTTTTGCCTGCTGTAGTTGGATCCCTTGGCGTTCCAATTCTGCCTCCAGGGCAGCAACTTGGGATTGCAGCTGGCGCAGCGCTTGCTCTGGGCTAGGCTTGGGTCGTAGTCGCGGCTGGCCGCCGTGATCGGCAGGATCAAACGGAGATAGAGCTTCTAGCAGCGCTTCTCGGAAGCTGCCCCAAGAGGTCGACTGCAACGCCAGCCGGGCCAGCCACCAAACCCCATAGGCAGCCCCCAGCCCAGCCACTAGGCCAGGGATCCCAGCCAAGGAGAGGGAAATCTTGGGCAGAGTCGGCAGGATCTGATCCAGCAGAGCCACCACCCCGGCGAAGACGAGGAGCCCGCTCCCTGCAGCAGCAGCACCGGAGATCCAAAAGGAGCGGACCAGCTTCGTCATCGGGTAGGCAAGACACTAGCCCTGAGGGACTCATACAACGCCTGCCACCCCCCAGTTTATCTCGTCGCTCTTGCTAGGGCACCTGCCAAGCTCGTTGGTGATAGCTCTCCAAGGAGGCCCAGGGATCCGCTGCCCCTGCGGGGGCATGGTGGTGTTCAGAGTGATGGTGGTGAGGACCGTGCCCATGGGAGTGATGGTCATGGTCGTGGGGATGAGGATGGGAATGTCCTGCTCCCAGCTCTGCGCTCACCGCCAGGCGAAACTTGCAGAGGTGGCAGTTCCCTGGAGTTTGGCCCTGGAGAGCCTCCTGCTCCAGTTGCTGCAGGGTGTGCAGCACCGTATCCACTATGCCCAATTCTGGCAGCATCAGCCAGTCAATCTCGGGGTGGCAGCGCCGCTGCTCCTGCACTGCTGCCTCGATTCTTTTCACCAGTACCCCTGTAAAGAGAAAATAGGGCAACACGAGAACCCGGCGCGGCTGCCAAGAGAGGGCTCGCTGCAACCCCACGGGCAGGCGCGGATGGGTAATGCCGATAAAGCAAGTCTCCACGGCCGCAAACCCCGACCCTTCCCAGAGCAGCCGAGCCAGCTTGCAGGCTTCGGCGTTGGCTTCGGGATCGCTGGAGCCGCGGCCGACAAAGAGCAGCACCGTCTCCGCTTCCGGGATCCGCTGCGGCTGGGCGGCCAGCAAAGTGGCCATTCGCTCCCGCAGCATTTGCAAGATCTCAACGCGGATCCCCAGCGGCGCGCCGTAGTGGACGCGCAACTGCGGGTGGAGGGCCTGGAGGCGATCCAGCTCCGTGGTCACGTCGAACTTGTTGTGGCGCGCCCCAAACAGCAATAGCGGCAGAGCCACGATCTCCTGCCACCCCTGGGCCAAGCAGTGTTCCACCCCTTGGGCAATGGTCGGCTGGGCCAGCTCCAGAAAGCAAGGGATCACCGGCCGATGGGGCGTGAGAGCTTGGTAGGTCTGGGCCAGCTCCAGGAAGGCTTGCTGTCCCTCCGGGTCACGGGATCCGTGGCCGATGAGCAACAAGGGCAAGGACGCAGAAGGGGACTGCCCAACGGTAGGGGAAGGAGAAAAACTGAGGGTACTCAACACGAAAACTCCGTTCCTTGGGAATTGCAAAGGTCCAGGAAAAAGCAGGTGGGTGTTTTCGCTGAGGGAGCGGATTGGCGCCCCACTTTCCCCAGCCTGCCTGGGCCTTTTAGGCTAGCCTGCCGCTAGTTGTTCACCAAGGCCCCCCAGGGGGATTGCCGCCTCCGGGGAGATAATTCCAAACCCTTGTCCTGATCCCTAACTTCCTTCTCTCCGAGCAAGAGGGACTGGGGGTGAGGGCCGAAAATGCCGCAGGCGCAGGGCATTGGCCACCACCGAGACAGAGCTGAAGGCCATGGCTGCCCCCGCCAACATGGGGTTGAGCAGCCAGCCGGTGAAGGGATAGAGCGCCCCGGCAGCAATGGGGATCCCCAGGACGTTGTAGATAAAGGCAAAGAAGAGGTTCTGGCGAATGTTGGCAAGGGTAGCCCGGCTGAGTTGGATGGCGGCGGCCACACCCCGCAAATCGCCCGATACCAGGGTAATGTCGCCGGTGGCCATGGCCACGTCCGTGCCCGTCCCCATGGCGATCCCCACATCGGCCTCAGCCAGGGCCGGCGCATCGTTAAGGCCGTCTCCCACCATCACCACCCGCCCCTGAGGCCGCCTAAGCTGGCGAATCAAGGCTGCCTTCTGCTCAGGACGGACTTGGGCAATGACTCGCCGGATCCCGACCTGCCGGGCAATGGCTTGGGCAGTGGTGGGGTTGTCGCCAGTCAGCATAACCACCTCCAGCCCCATCTGGTGCAGCTGCTGCACAGCTTCAGCGGAAGTGGGCTTTAGCGGATCGGCAATGGCCAGCAGTCCCAGAAAACTCTCCCCTTGAGCCACGCCAATGACCGTTTTGCCCTCGTTCTCCCAAGCTTGAGCCCGCTCCTTGCTGGCGGGATGGCAAGGGATCCCCATCGCCTGCAGCCAGCTCAGCCGACCAACACGCACCGGCTGTCCCTCTACCCAGGCTTCTATCCCCTCGCCTACTCTTGCCTGGAAGTTCTGGGCTGGCGGGAGCGCGATCCCTTCTGCTTCGGCTTTTTGCACCACTGCCCGGGCCAGCGGATGTTCTGAGTACTGTTCTGCCGCAGCCGCTAGACGCAACAGCCCTAGGGGAGAGGAGGCTGGAGTCCAGATATCGGTAACAGCGGGACGGCCAGCGGTGAGAGTGCCGGTTTTGTCCAAGACCACGGTGGCGAGGCGATGGGCCAAAACCTCCAAGCTCTCAGGCCGCTTCACCAGGATCCCCAGCTCTGCTCCTCGCCCTATGGCCACCTGGATCGAGGTGGGGGTGGCCAAACCCAAGGCACAAGGGCAGGCAATGACCAGCACCCCAACGGCATTGACCAAAGCCAACGTTGGCTTGCCCGCCAGCCCCCACCAGAGCCCAAACGTTACCGCCGCCACTCCAATGACCGCCGGCACAAACCACGAGGTCACTCGATCTGCCACCTGCTGAATGGGAGCTTTGGATCCCTGAGCTTCCTGCACCAGGCGCATGATCTGGGCCAAAAGCGTATCTTTGCCTACCCGCTGGGCCTTCATGACAAAGCTGCCGGTCTGGTTGAGAGTGGCCGCGATAACCTCATCCCCCACCGATTTGACGACAGGCAGGCTTTCCCCGGTTACCATCGACTCATCTATCGCCGAGGAGCCTTCCAGGATTACACCGTCCACCGGCACCTTCTCGCCGGGGCGCACGCGGATGCAATCTCCTACTTGCACCTCCCCAATTGGGATCTCCTGTTCCACCCCCTGGCGAATTACCCTTGCGGTTTTGGGCTGCAGCCCCATCAGCTTGTGGATGGCCTCGGAGGTTTGGGCTTTGGCCCGCTGCTCCATCCACTTGCCCACCAGCACCAGCGTGACGACCACGGCCGCTACTTCGTAGTACACCTCGGGGCGCAGCCCTTGCCGGTGGAAGAAGTCGGGAAAGAGGGTGGCAAAAAGGGAATGGAAGAAGGCGGCACTGGTTCCCAAGGCCACCAGGGTGTTCATATCGGCCGTTCGCCGCCGCCAAGCCGCCCAGGCCCCGCGATAAAACGGCTGGCCCACCCAAAACTGCACCGGTATTGTCAGCAGCAACTGCAGCCACGGATCCTGCAGGGGCAAGCCGGGGATCTCCCTCCCCAGCATCATCGGCAACGATCCCACTAGCAGCGCCGTGCTGATGCCTGCTCCTATTGCCGCCTTCAGCTTCCACTCCCGTTCTGCCGCCCGTTGGGCAATCCGCTCGAGATCCGTCGGCTCCAGCAGTTGCCAATCGTCTTGGAGGAGGTGGGCCCGATACCCCGCCTGCTCCACTGCCCGGATTAGGGCTTGGGGGCTCACCAGCCGGGGATCCCCTTGAACAATCGCCTGTTCGCTGGCAAAGTTCACCGTTTGCGCCGTCACCCCTGGCACCTGGCCCAGCGCCCGTTCAATGCTGACAGCGCAGGAGGCACAGCTCATACCCTGGATGGCCAAGCGCCAAGTGCCGGCAGCAGATGGGGCAGAGGGGTTGGGGATACCAGAATCAGACATGGCTGCCCTCCGAGTAAAAGCAACGCCAAAGCCTCCTTCCTCCCAACAATGAGGAAAACCCCAGCCGGGAGCTCTGTCCTGCCGACGTCGCTACGCCGGCGGATAGCCCACTTGGGCAAGCACCTGCCGCCAGTCCGTGCCTGTCTGCGCGGAGAGAATCCGCACCTGCTTAGTCTTGGGATCCGCTTCCACTTGGGCCTGGGGATCCCGTTGCCGCACCGCCTGGGCAATGGTCTCCACACAAGCCGAGCAGGCCAGCTTGGGCACCGTCAAAACAACCTGCATCCTGCCTCTCCACCTCCATAGCTCGATGCTAAACCTTGCAGGAGGCTAGAAGGTCAAGGGGAAGGAGGGGGATCGTCCAGGTTCCAGCGGTAGTCCACTTGGTAGCCCCGCTGGCGCCACTCTTCTTCCAGTTGCAACTGTTGGGTGAGGGCCTTGCGCAAAGAAGTGATCAGCTCCTGCGTGCGGCCGCGGTTGCCAAAATCCTGTTCCTCGACTGCCGGAAACGTCTGCCGCTCCAAAACCCGCAGCAGAAACTCATAGTGGATGTGGGCTGGCACCGGAATCCGTTTCATCGATCTAGAAGGGGATCCATCTTGGTGGCTGGCGAAAAGTTTACGGGGACAACAGGGAGCGCACCCCTTGGCCAGGATCTGGCTGCGTGACCAGCGCTTCCCCCACCAGCACGGCGCGCACCCCCCAGGCCTGCAACTGCTGCAGATCGGCGAAGGTGTGGATGCCAGACTCGCTGACCACCGGCAGATCTCCCAGGCGATCCCGGTAGGCGGCTAGGAGGTTGCGTGTCGTCCTTAAGTCGACTGTAAAGGTTCTCAAGTCGCGATTGTTGATGCCAATCAACACCCGCCCCTTGGCCTGTTGCAGTTGCGGCAAGGCTAAGACTCGCTCCAGCTCCTGAGCGGTATGCACCTCCAGCAAAGCCGCCATGCCCAACCGCTGAACGAGCTTGAGGAAGTAGCCCAAGTCGGCATCCGAGAGAATGGCGGCAATCAGCAGCACCGCATCCGCTCCTAGGCTGCGGGCCCAGAGGATTTGGTAGGGGTAGAGGATGAACTCCTTGCAGAGGATGGGGATCCCTACTGCCTGGCGGATCTGGCGCAGGTACTCGCCGCTGCCCTGAAAAAACCGCTCATCTGTAAGCACCGATAGGCAACTGGCCCCCCCTGCTTCATAGCTGCGGGCAATGGCCACTGGGTCAAAGGGATCCCGGAGGATGCCGCGGCTAGGAGAGGCCCTTTTCACCTCAGCGATGAGAGAGACGGGGTGGGGGGATTGGGTGAGAGCGGCCACGAAATCCCGCACGGGGGGAGCCTGCTCCAGTTGCCGTTGCAATTCCTTGAGGGGAAGCTGCTCCCGCTGGCGCTCCACCTCCTGCTCTTTGTGCCAGACAATGGCTTCCAAAATGTGGCGCGGCTCAGCCTCGGGCGCTGCTATCTGGTAGACCTGCGAGGCGACCACCACCGCTGGCGCAGGGGAACGCCGACGAATAGCAAGCGGTTCACTCTGCAGCTCCATATCGCCCCTGACCAGAACCTTTCACCTCACCCTAGATCACTCTAGGGCTAAGCGGCCAGTTTGAATAGCTACTCCAGGTTTCCCCAAGCAGCCTCTGGCAAAGGCGTTTTTTTTACCCTATCGTTGAGGTTGGGATCAGCAACCGAGATGGCGGGTTAACCTGCAAGTCGAGCGGCGGCCCTAAAGCAGGATTGAGGTTATTGCGGTCCACGTTTGAGGGGGTTAGGCGTGCTGTACCTAGCAGAGCTCTCCAAGCCACTTGGATTTGCCAAGTCGTCTCTGCAACTACTAGCTAAGCAACAGCAGGACAACACCTGGGTGGCCGTCAACGAAGAATCCATCACCCTGGATGGCCGCATTGCTCAAGAAGCCGGGCGCTTCAAGGATGGGGCGCTGGTGCTAGCAGAGGTCTCTGGCAACCGCCAGGTAACTCGCATCAGCGAAGCTGCTCGCCAAGTGGTAACCTACCTGCAAAGTTTCAGCCAACTTCAGCAAAAAGTCCGCAGCCAAGAGGAAGAGATCGAGAATTGGCGCAAGTCCCTCACCTTTCAGGCCCAAGAGCTCACCCGCCGCGAGATGGAGCTGGCTGCCCAAGAAGAGGAGGTGCAGCGGCTGTACGAGCAATACAAAGCGGTCGAGGAGGAGCGCAAACTTCTGGAGAGTCTCAAAGAGGAGCTGACCAACCAGCAAGCCTATCTGGCTGAGCAACAGCGCCTGATTGGAGAGCAGCGAGAAGCTCTCAACCGACAGCGGCAGGAACTGGAAGCTCGCTCCAGCCGCCTTAGAGAAGCCGAAGCAGCCCAGCTCCGGGCTTTGTTGCAAGAGGTTCAGGAACATTTAAGTTTCCCTACGGCGCCCCTGGATCTTCTGCAAAGCTTGAAAAGCCAGGTTCAGCAGCAGCAGGAGCACTTCCACCACCAGATGGCCCAACTGGAGCAGGAGCGACAGCAAGCCCAAATTGGCCAGGAGGGGCTGGAGCGGGACTACCAAGCCTGGCGAGAGCGCCGCGCTGCCTGGTGGGGATCCCGCCATGCCCTCGAGCAAAGCCAGGCTAGCTGGCAGGTTCAGCGGCGATCCCTGCAGCTTTACCAAGAGCAACTGCAGAGGATCCTCCAGCAGTTGCACTCTCAGGAGAGCCTCCAGCAAAAAGCCTACCGCTTGGTTCAGGAGTACGACTTCATCGTTGACGGCAGCCGCAACGGAGGGGAGGAGGTGGCGGTCTCAGTGGAGGAGCTGGCGGCTTTGGTTAGCCAAATGCGCCGGGACTACGAGCAGCGGGCGGCCCAGGTTAGCCAGCAGCGGGCTGAGCTGGAGCAGAACCGGCAAACCTTACAGGGGTTACAAGCGCGGCTGGCCACCGCCTCTCCCGAGGAACGGTTTGACCTCGAAATGGAGATCGACTACGCCCAGGCTGCCTGTAGCGCCCTAGAAGAAGCTCTGCTGCCCCAAGAGAAAAACCTGCAGCGGGAGTACGAGGAACTAGCCCGCCACGAGGCTCGCCTCAAGCAGCTACAGAATCAGGCTGCCGCTCCGGTTCGAGTGGATATTGGCCCCCTCCTGGGACAGATGGCCGAGCAAAAGCAGGAGCTGCTCCAGGAAAAAGACCGCCTGCAAACGCTTGTCCACCAACTGGAAGCTTCTCTCTCAGCTCAACAGGAGCAACTGGCCCGCCAACAGCAGGACCTGGAGCAGGCGTGGCAACACCTGGAGCAAGAGGAGGAGGCCCTGCGGGCCCGGGCCCGGGCAATGGCCGAAACCTGGGGGCGCCTCAACCAACTGCAAGCTGCGCTTGCTGCTGAGCAGGAGCGCTGGGCAGAGTGGGCAGGGTATCTGGGGCAGTTGGAGGCGGAGCTGAGTCGATACCAAGAAGGGGGCTCCAGCGCCTGGGCTCACCTCCAGCAGGTGCAGGCCCTCTTGGCTGGCCTTGCCCAGGGATAAGCCTTAAGCCTGTCCTAGAGCCTAAGCGCCTTCTAGGGAGCGCGGGGGCAAAGCCGGGATCCTCTTCCTCGCTTGTTGGTTTCAGCAGTTTTTACTTATGTCCACCCCTTCCACTAGCAGCGAAGCCGCTCAACGGGCTGCCCGCCTGGAAAAGGTCCGCCACCTGCAGGAGCAAGGGATCCTGCCCTATGCCTATTCTTTTCCCGTTACCCACCTAGCTGCCGAGTTGCAGGCGCAATTTGCTGACCTGGAGCCTGGCGGGGAGCGGGAGGATGTCCAGGTGGCCGTGGCTGGGCGAATCCGGGCGCGGCGAGTGATGGGTAAACTCGCTTTCTTGACTCTGCAAGATCGCTCTGGCACCATCCAGCTTTACCTGGAGAAGCAGCGGCTAACAGAGCGCATGGGGGAAGTGGCTTTCAAGAACCTAGACAAGCTCATCGACGTGGGCGACTGGCTGGGGGCCAGGGGCTGCCTCAAGCGCACCGAAAAAGGGGAGCTGTCGGTGTGGGTGGACGAATACCAGATCCTGACCAAGGCCCTGCTGCCTCTGCCTGACAAGTGGCACGGCCTGCGGGATGTGGAAAAACGCTACCGCCAGCGCTACGTCGATCTCATCGTCAACCCCGAGGTCAAACAGACCCTGCTCGACCGCGCCAAGATCATCCGCTCCCTGCGGCAGACCCTGGAAGAGCGAGGCTTTGTGGAAATTGAAACGCCGGTGTTGCAGGTCATCCCCGGGGGGGCAGAGGCGCGGCCTTTTGTAACCCACCACAACGCCCTGAATCTAGATCTCTACCTCCGTATTGCCACCGAGCTGCACCTGAAGCGGCTGGTGGTGGGCGGGATCGAGCGGGTTTACGAAATTGGGCGGGTCTTTCGCAATGAGGGGATCTCCACCCGCCACAACCCGGAATTTACCTCCCTGGAGGCCTACCAAGCCTTTGCTGACTATCACACGATGATGGAGCTCACCGAAACCTTGGTGTGCAACGCCGCCCTGGCTGTGCGGGGATCCCTGCAGCTTACCTACCAAGGGGAAGCCATCGACCTCACCCCCCCCTGGCGACGGGTGACGATGCAAGAGCTGGTGGAAGAGGCCACTGGCATCTTCATCGATGTAGAAAAAGAGTGCTCTGAGGAGCTCTTGCCCGCCTTGGCCGCCCAAGGGATCCCCAATCTCTCACCCCAGGACTCTCCTGGCCAGTTGCTGGTCAAGGCCTTTGAGCACTGCTGTGAAAGCCGCCTACGCCAACCCACCTTTGTCCTGGACTATCCCCTGGAGGTATGTCCGCTCACCAAGCCTCACCGCAGCAAGGCGGGGCTGGCCGAGCGCTTTGAGCTGTTCATTGTTGGGCGGGAGACCGCCAACGCCTACTCGGAGCTCACCGATCCGGTGGATCAGCGGCGGCGGCTGGAGGCCCAGGCAGCCCTAAAGGCAGCTGGCAAGGAAGAAGCCCACTTTCTTGACGAAGACTTCCTCACGGCTCTGGAATATGGCCTTCCTCCCACGGGCGGTCTTGGCCTAGGCATTGACCGCCTGGCGATGCTGCTGTGCGATGCTCCCAGCATTCGGGATGTCATCGCCTTTCCCCTGCTGCGGCCCGAAAGCTCCGCCCAAGAAAAAGCCCCCGAATAGGGGCCTAGGCTTGCAGAAGGGCTTTACATCGTTACATCATTCCCGGCTTGCTCGGGCGGCCTTTGGCCGGCTTGGGCTCCGGCTTCTCGACGACCACGGCCTCCGTGGTGAGGTACATGGCGGCAATGGAAGCCGCATTTTGCAGGGCCAAGCGCACCACCTTGGCCGGGTCTACAATCCCGCGGGCAAACATGTCCACATACTCGGCGGTCAGGGCGTCGAGGCCGTAGGGCATCTCTTGCTCCAGAACCTTTTCCACCACTATCGATCCCTCCAGCCCAGCGTTGTGGGCAATCTGATAGAGCGGCGCCCGCACGGCCTGGTAGACGATGTCTGCCCCCACCTGCTCTTCGGCATTCAACTTGGCCTTAAAGTCTGGGATCCCCTTGGAAAGGTGGAGCAGTGTCACCCCCCCGCCAGGGACGATCCCTTCCTCCACGGCTGCTCGCGTGGCGTTGAGAGCATCTTCAATGCGCAGCTTGCGGTCTTTGAGCTCGGTCTCGGTGGCAGCTCCCACCTTGATGACCGCCACTCCGCCAACCAGCTTGGCAATTCGCTCCTGCAACTTCTCGCGGTCGTACTCAGAATCGGTGGTCTCCAGCTGCTTGCGGAGCTGAGCTACCCGCTTCTCTACGGCCGCCTTAGTACTGCCATCGGTAACAATGGTGGTCTTGTCGCGGGTAACCGTGATCTTGCGGGCCGACCCCAGCATGTCCAGAGTGACATTCTCCATCTTGACGCCAATTTCCTCCGAGATGAGCCGGCCCCCGGTGAGGATGGCAATGTCCTCCAGCATGGCCTTGCGCCGCTCCCCAAAGGAGGGAGCCTTCACCGCCACCGCATTCAACACTCCCCGCAGCTTGTTGACCACTAGGGTAGCCAGGGCTTCTCCCTCCACATCTTCGGCAATCACCAGTAAGGGCCGCCCCTCCCGGGCCAGCCGCTCCAGCAGAGGCACCAGCTCCTGCACGTTGGAGAGCTTGTTGCTCGTGATGAGCAGATAGGCGTTTTCGTATTCCGCTACCATCCGCTCGGTATCGGTGATGAAGTAGGGAGAGATGTAGCCGCGGTCAAACTGCATTCCCTCCACTACTTCCAACTGGGTTTCCATCGACTTGGACTCTTCGACCGTGATCACCCCCTCTCGCCCCACCGCATCCATGGCCTTGGCGATCATCTCGCCTACCTCGCTGTCGTTACCGGCAGAGATAGTGGCCACCTCGGTGATGGTCTTGCGATCCTCCACCCGTTTGGCCTGGGCGGCAATTTTCTCCACCAGGTAGGCGGTGGTCTTTTCAATGCCACGCCGCAGGGCTACAGGGTTAGCTCCTGCCGCAACGTGCTTCAGCCCCTCCTGGATCATGCTCTGGGCCAGGATGGTGGCTGTACTGGTGCCATCCCCGGCCGCGTCGTTGGTTTTGCTGGCCACCTCCCGCATCAACTGGGCACCGGCATTTTTCAAGGGATTGGCCAACTCAATTTCTTTAGCAATTGTTACTCCGTCGTTAACAATCTGAGGAGCGCCAAATTTCTTCTCTAGAACCACATTGCGCCCCTTAGGGCCAATCGTAACCTTGACTGCGTTTGCTACTTGATTGATGCCCTCTTCTAGAGCCTTGCGGGCCTCTTCCTTAAACAAAATCTGCTTTGCCATAGAATCCCTGATCCTCGCTATCTCAACTAGCAACTAGGCCACTTGTTCTAAGTGCTACCGGGCAGAGCGGGATCCTGCGAGGTCGACAGCGATCCCTTCCCTTGGTTAGGTCAAGAGTTAGCACTCTGGAACCTCGAGTGCTAATCTAGCCCAAAGGCGGCAGCCTCAGCAAGATGGCCTGGATGCAGAGATAGCAGGCGGAAGCAGGGAACACTCACGAACTGTCGCTGATGAGGATGTCAGGAAACTGGGCTTGGGCTTCGCTAATGGGGCGGTCGCGCCCACCATTTTGCCAGTAGTTGATGAGCTCAGTGGCTTGGTTGAGCAAGTTGATGCGATCTTCTTCACTAATCCAGCTTTTGCTTTCCAGTTCAGCCTTAAGCTGTTCCCAAGCATCATCTCGGGGCCAGAAGAAGTAGCGGGTGAGAGGACTGCGGTTTTTGGCCACTACTTGATCCACTGCAATGGCCAAATCGTTTTGCAGCCACAAAGCTTTTAGGGCAAATTTCGGCAAGGCTTGTTTCTCCCTAGATAACGACAAGATACAAGCCCGACCTGAGCCGGGCAGAGTTCTATTGTAAACTACCCGTCCTCAGGTAGAAGGCGGTGCTCCCTCCCGGCTGGGTGGGGCTATCGAGGAGCTGGCCTAGCTCTGCCCTTTTTCTTGCGGAGCCTGAAGGGTAGGATGGGGGAGAGGAATGCCTACAGCCAGCTTTAATGGACGACAAGACCGCCCTAGAAACCCTCTCCGTGGTCATGACCACCGTGGGCTCCGAAGCCGACGCCCATCGCCTGGCCCACACCTTAGTGGCCGAGCGCTACGTGGCCTGTGCCCAGGTGCTGCCCCCGATTACCTCCTACTACCGCTGGCAGGGATCCCTGCAGACAGAGAAAGAATACTTGCTGCTGCTTAAGTTGCCCAGCAGGGCTTATCCCCGCCTGGAACAGCGGCTGCGGGAGCTCCACCCCTACCAGGAGCCGGAGATCCTGGCTCTGCCGGCTGCTCAGGTAAGCGCTACCTATCTGGCGTGGGCCCGAGAGCAGGTAGGCTAAGAAGAGCGGTACCCTCTCTAGCATGATTGCCCTCTACCCCGGCAGCTTCGACCCCATCACCTTTGGGCACCTCGACATCATCGAGCGGGCCAGCCGTCTGTTTTCCAAAGTCATCGTTGCAGTCCTGAAAAACCCCAACAAAACGCCTCTGTTTACTCCTGAGCAGCGGCAAGCCCAGATCCTCCTCTCTGTTGCCCACCTAAAAAACGTTGAGGTCGACACCTTTTCCGGCCTGACGGTGGCCTACGCCCGCCAGCGAGGGGCAAAAGTCATTGTGCGCGGCTTGCGGGTGCTATCTGACTTTGATGTCGAGCTGCAGATGGCCCACACCAACAAGCTCCTGGCTCCTGAGTTGGAAACCCTTTTCCTTGCGACTGCTAGCGAGCACAGCTTTGTCAGTAGCAGCTTAGTTAAGGAAGTGGCCAAGCTAGGCGGCCCCATTGACCACCTGGTACCCCCGCCGGTGGCTCAAGATCTGCGGGAGCGTTTCCCCTTAACTTGATCCGCTCTGTCCCCAACTACGAAAACAGGGCCTTGAGCTCTTGCAACGTCTTTCTCACCTTGGCCTGGGCAGCTTCCACCTCTGGTTGGTCGTAGGCTTTGGCGGCAAAGTCCAGTTCTTCCAAGCTGCGGCCCATTTCCTTGGCCAAGCGCAGCATCTCCCGCTTTTGCTGCTGGGGCAAGGTGTTTGCCAGGCTGGTTAGGGTCTTGCGGGTCAGGCCCATCGGCCCGTGAATGTAGGAGCGGATCTCCAGCCAATCCTCAGCGTCCACCAGGCTCTGCAGCCGCTCTACGTGTTGCTCTAGCTGCTGTAGCTCTCGGGGCAAGGCGGCAGCCGCCTGGACAGGAAGGGATCCCAGCCACAGGCCCAACGTTAGGATGGCAAGTAGCAGCAAACTGCGCCAGCGACGCATCATCCTCCACCTCTCACCTGTCTTCACCGGCTTGACTCTTGGCCATTACTTCCTCAGCAACCATATAGTGTACCTGTTGACTGCCCTCCAGCCCTTGGCTGCTCGGAGGAGAAAAGAGCAAATCGGTTAGCCTAGAACTGTAAAAGAATGTAAACGGCGCTCCCATGCAACGCATCATCCTCATGACTGGCAAGGGAGGGGTCGGCAAGACCTCGATGGCAGCGGCGACCGGCTGGCGTTGTGCCGAGCTTGGCCTAAAAACCCTGGTGCTGAGCACCGATCCGGCCCACTCCCTGGCCGACAGTTTCGACCAGCCCTTGGGCCACGAGCCGGTGGAGGTCAAACCCAACCTCTGGGGAGCGGAGCTGGATGCCCTGCAGGAGCTGGAACTGAACTGGGGATCCGTCAAGGCCTACATCACGCAGGTGTTGCAGGCCCGCGGGCTGGACGGCGTGCAGGCGCAGGAGCTGGCGGTGCTGCCGGGGATGGACGAGATCTTTGCCCTGGTGCGGGTCAACCGCCACTACGACGAAGGCAAGTTCGATGTGCTCATCATCGACTCAGCCCCTACTGGCACGGCTTTGCGCCTCCTCAGCTTGCCCGATGTTTCCGGCTGGTACATGCGCAAGTTCTACAAACCTTTACAGGGGTTGGCGCGGGTGCTGCGCCCTATTGCCGAGCCGATTGTTAAAGGGCTAACCGGGATCCCCCTGCCAGATGACCAGGTGCTAGATGCCCCCTACGAGTTCTACCAGAAGATCGAGCGGCTAGAGCGCATCCTTACCGACAACCGCATCACCTCAGTGCGCCTGGTAACCAACCCCGAAAAAATGGTGATCAAGGAGTCCCTGCGGGCGCATGCCTACCTTAGCCTCTACGGCGTCGCCACCGATTTGGTGATCGCCAACCGCATTTTGCCAGAAGGGGTGGTGGATCCCTACTTTGCCGCCTGGAAGGCTGCCCAGCAGAAGTATCGCCAGCAGATCCACGAGGACTTTGCTCCTCTACCGGTGGTGGAGATCCCGCTTTACCCCGAGGAGCTGGTGGGGTGGGACGCCCTGGCCCGCCTGAAAAAGGATCTCTGGGGAGACCGCAACCCGGCGGAGGTGTTCTACGCTGAGCAGACAATGCAGGTGGTTACCGACAACGGCCAGTACCGCCTAGACCTCTACTTGCCCGGGATCCCCAAAGAGCAGGTGGAGCTGAGCAAAACTGGCGACGAGCTCAACATCCGCATTGGCAACCACCGCCGCAACCTGGTGTTGCCCCAGGCTCTAGCGGCCATGAAGCCGGCACGAGCCAAAATGGAAGAGGACTACCTGCGCATTCACTTTGCCGCCTGAGGGAGCTGCTAGCGGGGAGTACCTAACTGGCTGAGCGTTTTCTCTGGAGGCTGTGATGCACCATCCCGCGCATCCATCGCCAACCGTGGCCCCCATCCATGTGGTGGGCGGGGGGCTGGCAGGGACAGAAGCCGCCTGGCAAATCGCCCAACTGGGGGTGCCTGTTATCCTCTCGGAGATGCGCCCTGTGCGGCAAAGCCCGGCCCACCATACGGATCTACTGGGAGAGCTGGTGTGCAGCAATTCCTTCGGGGCCATAGCCAGCGATCGAGCGGCAGGGCTGCTTAAGGAAGAGCTGCGCCAACTGGGATCTCTGGTGATCGCCACCGCGGATCGCCACGCTGTGCCGGCAGGGGGGGCCCTAGCTGTGGATCGGGCTCGCTTTAGCCAGGCCCTAACAGAAGCCATTGCCAACCATCCTCTCATCACCCTGCGCCGGGAGGAGGTGACCGAGATCCCAGAAGGGATAGCCGTCCTCTGCACCGGCCCCCTGACCAGCGAGCCCCTAGCCAAGGCGCTGCAAGCCTTCACCGGCCTGGAGTACCTGAGCTTTTTTGACGCTTCCAGCCCCATTGTTACCGGGGATTCCCTCAACCGCACAGTGGTGTTTCAGGCTTCTCGCTACGACAGAGGAGAGGCGGCCTACCTCAACTGCCCTATGACAGAGGCGGAGTACGAGCGCTTCTGGCAGGCGCTGGTGGAGGCAGAACAGGTGCCCCTTAAGGATTTTGAAAAAGAGGAGCGCAAGTTCTTCGAGGGCTGCCTGCCCATTGAAGAAATGGCCCGCCGCGGCAAAGACACCCTCCGCTTTGGACCCTTGAAGCCGGTGGGGCTGGTGGATCCCCGCACGGGATCCCGGCCCTATGCGGTGGTGCAGCTACGCCAGGAGGACCGAGCAGGCAAGCTGTGGAACCTGGTGGGCTTTCAGACCAATTTGAAGTGGGGAGAACAGCAGCGGGTCTTTCGCCTCATCCCCGGCCTGGAAGCAGCGGAGTTTGTCCGCTTTGGCGTGATGCACCGCAACACCTTTTTGAACTCGCCGCAGCTTTTGCTGCCTACGTTGCAATTTCGCCGCCGTCCGACCCTGTTGGCTGCCGGCCAGTTGGTGGGCACTGAAGGCTACGCCTGCGCCGTGGCGGGGGGGTGGCTGGCCGGACAGAACGCCGCTCGCCTGGCTCTGGGGCTGCCTTTGATCACGTTGCCGCCGGAGACGATGATGGGATCCCTGTTTCAGTTCATTAGCAGCGCCGATCCCAAGTACTTCCAGCCCATGCCAGCCAATTTTGGCCTCTTGCCGGAGCTGGAGGGACAAAAGGTTCGCAGCAAACAAGAGCGCTATGGCCGTTACCGGGATCGCGCCTTGGCTGCTTTGGCGGCAACGGGGCTAGTGCGCCAGGCGCAAACTGCCTGAGTTCCTTACCCTCCAAGCGCAAACGGCTGGCTAGCCTGGATTGACATACTCCCCGCCCTGAAGGGCATTCGCGACAGCGGGCCGTAGGCCGGGGATTCTCGTTCTTGGTTCCACGAGCGCACTTACCCTGTCAGGTT
>NZ_JANSHU010000005.1:0-114584 GCF_047461755.1 Synechococcus sp. R65.1
TACTTCAGCGGCTCTCTTTCCTTCTACCTTGCCTACCACAACGCCGACGACCGAGCGCTCATGGAAGGTCTCTGTCGGCTCTTTCGGGCTAAGGCGCCGCAGTTGAACTTTGAAGCGCCGCATGTTGCCCGCTGGCAGTTCCCTACAGGTCGGCGCATCCGGGTTGGCTTTTGCTCCCAGTTGCTTGTCAACCACACCATCGGCAAGCTCTACCAGGGCCTTCTGGTTCAGCTTGACCGTTCCCGCTTTGAGGTCATCCTCATCTACCCACCACAAGCCAAGCGTGACCAACTGCGAGCTAGGTTGGAAGCTGCTTGCGACCGAACGGTGACCCTCAGCGGTCGACTTCCCCAGTGGCAAGCACAAGTTGCAGCCCTTGAACTCGATGCCCTCTTCTACCCCGACATTGGCATGTGGCCATCCACCTACTTTCTGGCCTATGCGCGGCTTGCGCCTGTGCAGATGGTTAGTTACGGCCATCCGGATACCACCGGCATCGATACAGTTGATTACTTCCTAGGGGGAGATGCGCCGATGGAACCGGAAGGAGCAGAAGCCTACTACAGTGAGCGCTTGGTGCGTTTTACCCGCCTCCCCTTTTGCTACCAACTTTTCAGCTTGCCAACGTCAATTCCCTCCCGCACAGAACTGGGCCTGCCAGAGCACGGCCGGCTCTACGGCTGCCCTCAATCTTTGTTTAAGCTGCACCCTGACTTCGACGCGGTGCTAGCAGCCATTGCTGAGGGCGACCCCGAGGGCCACATTGTCATGATTGAGAACTTCGCCAAGGCTTGGAGCGAGCAGCTCAGGGCGCGCTGGGCAAAGAGTGCCCCTATCCTCAACGAACGGGTCTGCTTCCTGCCGTACCAGCCGCTTGATCGCTTCATGGCTTTGGTGGCCCACTGTAATGTTTTGCTGGATCCCATTCATTTCGGCTCAGGCAACACTCTCTACGAGCCCATGGCTTACGGCAAACCAATTGTCACCTGGCCTGGGCGCTTTGCCCGTGCGCGTTTTGTGGCAGCAGCCTACGAGCAGATGGGGATCGCCGAGATTGCGCCTATTGCCCCCTCCATCGAGGACTATGCGCCCACAGCCCTTGCTTTTGCTCGTGACCAAGAACGCTGCCTCGCTTTTGCCAGCAAGGCTGTAGCAGCAGCCAAAACGCACCTGTACTTCGACCTAGGGGCGGTGCGTCAATTCGAAGCCTTCCTCCTAGCGGCGCTGGAAGCGGCTGCCCAGGGCGAGAAGCTGCCAAGTGGCTTCCGGGTGCCGCCTCCCAAGGGCGGGAGCTGACCTTTTTGGGAGGCTCTGGCCAGGCCTGGCAGCTTTGCTCTGCCGTGGGATGTAATCAGCCCCCTCACTCTGGGATTAAGATGCAGAAAAACTGCAGGCAGGATGGCAAGCTGCCAATGGTCTCCCTGCATGGCCATGTAGAGCTGAGAGCGCGATAGGTCGAAGCCAATGAGTTTATCGCAAGGGCCGGGTTTTGATGGGGTGGATCCCCCGGATCCGAAGCTGATCGATGCCTGTGTGCATTGTGGGTTTTGCCTGACCACCTGCCCCAGCTATCGCGTCCTCGGCAAGGAGACGGATTCGCCGCGGGGCCGCATCTACCAGATGGACGCCCTCAATCAGGGCCAAATCTCTCTCTCAGCGGCAGTGGTTTCCCACTTCGACACGTGCCTGGGCTGTTTGGCCTGTGTAACGGCTTGCCCCTCGGGGGTGCGCTACGACCGGCTGATTGCCGCTACCCGACCTCAGATTGAGCGCAACTACCGCCGCAACCTCTGGGATCGACTGTACCGCCAGTTGATTTTTTTCCTCTTCCCCTATCCGGAGCGGCTGCGACCGCTGCTCTGGCCCCTCTGGCTCTACCAAAAGATGGGGATCGGCGCCTGGGTCCACAAGGGGCTGGAAAAAATCTCCCCGCGGCTAGCGGCCATGGAATCGCTGCTGCCCCCTTTGCAGGTGGAGCACCTTTTGCCCAAGCGCTATCCGGAGCGGATCCCGGCGGTGGGCGAGCGCCGCTTTCGCGTGGGGCTGATTCTTGGCTGTGTGCAGCGCCTGTTTGCCCCCCAGGTAAATGAGGCCAGCATGCGCGTCTTAACCCACAATGGCTGTGAGGTGGTGATCCCACCTGCCCAGGGCTGTTGCGGAGCCTTGCCCCACCACCAAGGGCAATTGCAGCAGGCGAAAACTCTGGCCCGCCAGATGGTGGATGCTTTTGCTGTCTACGACTTGGATGCCATTCTCATCACTGCCTCTGGCTGCGGGCATACGCTGAAGGAGTACGGCCACATCCTGGGTAAGGATCCCCACTACCAAGAGAAAGCAGCCCAGTTTGCGGCCAAAGTCAAGGACATCCAGGAGTTTCTTGCTCAGGTGGGGTTGACCGCTCCTCTCCATCCGCTGCAGCCGGATCCCTTGGTGCTGGTCTATCAGGATGCCTGTCACATGCTGCACGGGCAGCGCCTTAGCCAGGAGCCGCGCCAACTGCTGCGGCAGATCCCGGGCCTGGAGCTGCGGGATCCCGTCGATGCTGCCCTCTGCTGTGGCAGCTCCGGCGTCTACAACCTGTTGCAACCCGAGGTGGCGGACGAGCTGGGATCCCAAAAGGTGGCCAACCTCCTCAACACCGGCGCCCAGGGGATCGTCTCCGCCAACATCGGCTGCCGCTTGCAAATCCAAAAGCACCTGCGCCTGCAAGGCAAGGCCAGGATCCCCATCTACCACCCCATGGAGCTCTTGGACCGGGCTCTCCAACCGCCCACTCCAGAGCTAGCCAAGGCAACTGCCTAGCTAGAGCTTGAGAGCGGCGCGGGGATCGTAGGACTGGATGCGCTGCAGCTTTTCGTAGAGTTCTCGTTCCTCCTCCGAAAGCCGCGTGGGCAAATAGATCTGAACTACCGCGTAGAAGTCGCCCCGCTCCCCGTTGCCCTTGGGAAAGCCCCGCTCTGCCAACCGCAGCTTTCGCCCTGGTTGCGTCCCTGGCGGGATGCGCAGCTTCACCAGCCCGTCTAGCGTGGGCACCTCCACCTGGGCACCTAAAACCGCCTCGCTGGGACTAAGCGGCAGGTCGCAGTAGACGTCAAACCCCTCTAGGCGGTAGAAGGGATGCTCCTTCAACTCGATCTTGAGGTAGAGATCGCCAGCGCCCCCGTTGGGTTTGGGGTGGCCCTGGCCGCGCAGGCGAATTCGCTTGCCCGGCGTGATTCCCGGTGGGATGCTCACCTCAAGCACGCGATCCCCGCCCACCCGCAGGCGGCGCTTTCCCCCCTCAAACGCTTCCGAGATGGAAAGGTGGAGGGTGGCCTCCGCGTCGTAGTTGGCATTGGCCGAAGGACTGCTGCGGTCTTTGCCAGAGCTGCGCACTCGCCCTAGCAGTTGATCGATAAAATCCTGAAAGTCTTCAAACTGGTCGAAATCGACGCCCCCTCCCCCCAAGCCAAAGTCCTCGCCAAAGGAGCTTTCGCCAAAGGGGCTGCTGTAGGTCTCTCGCCGGTAGCGAAAGCCACCCTGCTGGTGGTACTGGCTGAATTGGTCGTACTGCCTGCGCTTGCTGGGATCGGAGAGAACCTCGTAGGCTTCGTTGATGTCTTTAAACTTTTCCTCAGCAGTTTTGTCGTTGGGGTTGACGTCTGGGTGGTATTTCCGCGCCAAGCGACGATAGGCCTGCTTGATCTCCTCAGCAGTGGCTGTCTTGCTAACCCCCAGAATTTTGTAGTAGTCCTTGAAGCTTTGCATGGAGGCATCCGCAGGCAGAGGGCTACCAACCCCGAAGAAGGAAGGAGGCGGGCTAGTGACCCTTGCCCATCCCCTCCCTCCTCCTGTTGAAACTGGCACCAGAAGCCGGATCCCTCCTTCCTAGAGGGATCCCGCAGGGGTTACTTGGCCTCAGTGAAATCGGCGTCGATGACGTCATCGCTGCCGCCGGCAGTCTTCCCTGCGCTAGCAGTGGAGCTAGAGGAAGCGCCAGCTTGCTGATAGAGCTCGCTGCTCATGGCGTAGAGAGCCTCCTGCAGCTCCCGCTCCTTGCTTTGGATGGCGCTGTCGTCATCGCGCTGGATGGCCTCCCGCAGCTCCCGCACCAGGGTCTCGATTTGGCTGCGCTTGCTGGAGGAGATCTTGTCTCCCAGCTCCTTCAACTGCCGCTCGGCCTGGTAGGCCAGAGAGTCGGCCTTGTTGCGGCGCTCGATTTTCTCGCGGCGGGCGCGGTCTTCGGCGGCGTATTTTTCCGCTTCGGCAATCATCCGCTCCACCTCTTTGCTATCGAGCGTGGAGGCGCCGGTGATGGAGATGCTCTGCTCCTTGCCGCTTCCTCTGTCTCTAGCCGTTACCTTGAGGATGCCGTTGGCGTCGATATCAAAGGTCACCTCAATTTGGGGCACACCGCGAGGAGCGGGTGGGATCCCTTCCAGCCTGAAGCGGCCCAGCGATTTGTTGTCGCGAGCCAACTCCCGCTCCCCTTGAACCACGTGGATTTCCACCGAGGTCTGCCCATCTTCCGCTGTGGAGAAGATCTCCGACTTGCGGGTGGGAATGGTGGTGTTGCGCGGGATCAGCTTGGTGGCGATACCGCCCAGGGTTTCTACCCCCAGCGACAGGGGAGTGACATCCAAGAGCAGCACGTCTTTCACCTCGCCCGCCAGCACCGCGGCTTGGATGGCAGCGCCGACAGCCACCACCTCGTCGGGGTTGACGGTTTGGTTGGGCTCCTTGCCCAGCAGTTCCCTCACTAACCGCTGTACCGCCGGAATGCGGGTGGAACCGCCCACCAGCACCACTTCGTTGATGTCAGCCTTGGTGAGCTTAGCATCCCGCAGGGCCTGCTCCACCGGACCTTTGCAGCGCTCTAGCAGGTCGGCGCAGAGGTGCTCAAAGTGGGCGCGCGAGAGCTTCAGCTCCAGGTGCTTCGGACCGTCGGCAGTGGCAGTGATGAAGGGCAGGTTGATGGTGGTCTCCAAGACGCTGGACAGCTCAATCTTGGCTTTCTCCGCAGCTTCTGTTAGCCGCTGCAGGGCCTGTCGGTCTTGCCGCAGGTCGATCCCTTCCATGCGCTTGAACTCTTCGGCCATCCAGTCGACGATCTTCTTGTCGAAGTCGTCGCCGCCCAGTTGCGTGTCGCCGCTGGTGGCTTTCACCTCAAAGACCCCATCTCCTACCTCGAGAATGGAGACGTCGAAGGTACCACCGCCCAGGTCAAAGACAAGGATGGTCTCGTTGGTGCGCTTATCCAAGCCGTAGGCCAAGGAAGCCGCGGTCGGCTCGTTGATGATGCGCAGCACCTCCAAGCCAGCAATGCGGCCTGCATCTTTGGTGGCCTGCCGCTGAGAGTCGTTAAAGTAGGCAGGCACGGTAATAACGGCTTGGGTGACCTGTTGACCCAGGTAGCGGCTGGCATCTTCGACCAGCTTGCGCAGCACCATGGCCGAGATTTCCTCGGGGGCAAATTCCTTGTTCATGCGGGGTGAGTACAACTTGACATTGCCCCGTTCATCCCGCCGCACCTGGTAGGGAACCCTCCTGGCCTCGGCGCCCACCTCGTCGTACTTGCGCCCGATAAACCGCTTGACGGAGTAAAAGGTGTTCTCGGGGTTGAGCACTGCCTGGCGACGAGCCATCTGACCCACCAGGCGCTCCCCATCCTTGGTAAAGGCAACTACCGAGGGTGTGGTGCGGCTCCCCTCGGCATTAGGAATAACCGTGGGGACACCCCCCTCCATTACGGCGACAACCGAGTTGGTTGTGCCCAGATCAATTCCTACAACTTTTCCCATCGGCTCCTTCTTCTCCTCTTTGTGTGTACAGGACTTCGGTTACCGCCGCCAGCCCATCCGCTTGTGGGGTAGCTTGGGCAGCCAACTTGCGAAAATCTGGCAAAGGCTTAGCCATTTCCTGAGCCGATCTTAACCAGGTGGTTGGCAACGCTAGGGCGAGAATGCCGCCCATTTCTGGGGGTTGAAAAGCCGACCTGTTACGGATCTCCGTACCTGCGGGGTTGGGGAGTCGAAGCTTCGGGAGTGGGGAGAAAAACTCATCCAGGGCCGCCACCGCAAGAGTTGCAGGCCCAGACCAACTTCACGTCGCCAATCACCCCTTTGCTGAGGAGCAGCCAGGCGTTCGTGCCCTTCCCCGCAGGGTTACAGCGGGGATCCATCGAGGCAAAAAAGAGCATTAGTGAGAAAGACTAAGAAAAACAGCAAAAGAAAGAGAAAGAGAGAGCTTGCCGCTAGAGCCTTTTTCAAGGAGCTCTCAAGCCCAAAGCCTTATCTGGCAAGGCTTAGGCGGTTTCCGGCACAGCCTCCCTGCTTGGGAAAAATCTTGACGCCTTCTGAAATAGAGCAATATATTGTGGATTCTGTGCGGAAATCCTGCGCTGTTCACATCTCGGTATCTGGGGGACTGCTATGCCGACTTTGACTCGTTCTCCCTGGACACTGCGAGACAGCGAAAAGCTCTATCGCATCTGCTACTGGGGGGAGCCCTACTTCCGTATCAACGCCGCCGGTCATGTGGAGGTAACCCCACAGGGCCTACAGCAGCAGGAACCGGGCATTGACCTGTACCACCTGGTGAAGGATCTGGTGGCGCGGGGTTTGCAGTTGCCGTTGTTGATTCGCTTTCCCGAGATTGTGGCCGACCGCATGCGGCAGCTTTGCCAGAGCTTTCAGCAGGCCATTGAGCGCTTTGGCTACCCCAATGTCTATCGGGGGGTTTACCCGGTCAAGGTGAACCAGCAGCGCCACCTGGTGGAAGAGGTGGTGAAGCACGGCCGCGCCTACCATTTTGGCCTGGAAGCGGGATCGAAGCCGGAGCTGTTGATTGCCCTAGCTCTGCTGGACACTCCTGGGGCTTTGCTAATCTGCAATGGCTACAAAGACCGCGACTTTATGGAAACGGCCCTCTTGGCCCAGCGGCTGGGGCGCACGCCCATCATCGTCCTGGAGCGGCTGCAGGAGCTGGAGCTGGTGCTGCAGGCTGCCGAGCACCTGGGCATTGATCCCATGCTGGGGGTGCGGGCCAAGCTTTCTACCCAAGGCAGCGGGCGCTGGGGCACCTCGGCCGGGGATCGGGCCAAGTTTGGCCTTACAGCGACGGAGATTTTGCAGGTGGTGGAACGGCTGCGGGAAGTCGGCAAGCTGCACTGTCTGCGCCTGTTGCACTACCACATCGGCTCGCAGATCTCGATGGCGAGTGTGCACGGGCGGGCTGTGCGGGAGGCCAGCCAGATCTACATTGAACTCGTCAAGCTGGGAGCGCCGATGGGCTACCTGGATATCGGCGGCGGCTTAGGGGTTGACTACGACGGATCCCAGTCCGCCAGTCATTTCTCCCAGAGCTATAGCGTCGAGGACTACGCCGCCACCGTGGTGCAGACAGTGCTGACCACCCTGCAGCCGCATGGGATCCGGCCACCGGTGCTGGTTACCGAAAGCGGGCGGGCCTTGATGTCCCACCAGTCGGTGTTGGTTTTTGACGTGCAGGATGTCAATGTGGCTAGCCCCTACCCCATGCCTACCCACCTCACCTCCAATGCAGAGGTGATCCAGAAGCTAAACCAGCTCTACTACGAGATCCGGCCCGATACCCTAGTGGCCGATTATCGCCGCTGCCAGGAGCTAAAAGAAGCTGCCCTGCGCCAGTTCATCGAGGGATCCCTCAGCTTGCAGGAGCGGGCCGAGGTGGAGCGGCTGTTTTGGAACTGCTCCGACAAGATCTGCACCTTGGCCTACGAGCAGTACCAGGCAGGACAGCCCGTGGCTGTAGATCTCCTGGAGCTGGACGAGATGCTGGCCAGCATCTACTACGGCAATTTCTCCCTGTTCCAGTCCCTGCCGGATAGCTGGGCCATCGGCCAGGTCTTTCCCATCATGCCCATCCACCGTCTGGACGAGGAGCCGCGCCAATGGGCTACCTTGGCGGATCTAACCTGCGACAGCGACGGCAAGATCAACCGCTTCTTTGGCGAAGACGGCCAAATCACCTCGGTCTTGCCGCTGCATGATCCCGACGGGCAGCCCTACCTGCTGGGGGTGTTCTTGGGGGGTGCCTACCAGGAGATCCTGGGGGATCTGCACAACCTCTTTGGCGACACCAACGCGGTGCATGTCCGCACCCGTCCTGGCGGCTATCACGTCTCCCAAGTGATCAAGGGAGACACGATTGCTGAGGTGCTGAGCTGGGTGCAATACACCAGCGAAGACCTGGTGGAAGCCCTGCACCACGCCACTGAAGCCGCGCTACAAAGGGGGCAGATCACTCTAGAGCAGGCTAGGGCGCTGCAGCAGCACTTTGAAGACAACCTGCGGGCCTACACTTACCTGCACCGCTAGCTGCCCCTCTGCCATCCCGGCTTTAGCTCGTGGGGGTGGTGGGGGTAGCTGAGCCCTGCGCTGTACTCAGTGCCGGGAGTAGGTCACGGAAAGGGTGGGCTCTATGGCCCCCTTTTTCTCATTGGACAGCTGCCGGCCTGAGCAGAGGTGCTCCTTACCCAGCAATCTGAACCAGACACGGGTTTGATCCACAGCCACCCAAGAAAGCAGGGTCACGCCAGCTATCCCTGCCCGCTGGCAACGTACTCTCAAGCCCGGCGAAGAAAGTTGACCAACGCCAACAAAACCAAAGCGCCAACGGTTGCCATCAACAATTTCCCCAGCAGACCTGTAGCCCATAAGCCGAGCAAGTTGAAAAGGTATTCTCCCACAACTGCTCCGCAAATGCCGACAATGATGTTACCGATCAGGCCAAAACCGTAGCCGCGCTGGATAGACCCTGCCAGCCAACCGGCAATTGCCCCGATCACTAGAGATCTCAGTACGCTTTCCATGCCCTTTGCTCCTTCTTTTCTCGAGACAAATCCACTCCACCTCCAGCTTCTTTCGAAGTCGAGGCGGAGCCTGGCAGTGACATGATAACTGCAGGGATCCCTTGCTTTCCACGGCTCCCCAGCTCTACAAAAGGAAAGACTGGCAGGGTGAGATCTGCCAGCCTAGGTTAGTTCCCTGGAAGTGAGCTGAGAGCGTCGTTGCCAACGACTTCAACCCAGTTCCAGTCTCTGCCGTTTCCCCCCCCTCCCGAAGTGATCCGGATCACGCGGCAAAGGTTCTTTAGAAGCGGCCCTGCTCCCCACCTCTGACCGACAAAGGTCAAAGCAATGGAGGCAGAGCCCTAGAACAAGGGCAATTGCTGCTCTTCCCAGTCGGCGGGGCTTGGAGGATCCACCTCCTCCTCGTTGGCATTCCCTTCCGGCAAGGGATCTGCTGCTTCCGCCAGCAACTGACGGGCAGCCGCCAGCAACTCGTTGCGCAAAGGGGCCAGATCGCTGCGGTCAGCTAGATACTGCTCCAGAGCCGTCAGGGGCTCTAGATGTCTGGGATCCAAGCCCGGCAAGCGGATGCGGCCAGGGCTGACCACTTCTGGGGCAATGGTGTAGCTGAAGGCAGGGGCAAGGGCTTGGTGCAGAGCCCGCTCGTCAATGCCATCGAGCTGGTCGGGGCGAAGGCGGTAGATGAGGCGTAGGATGGAGCCGGCTACAGGGGCCTTGGCAATGGCCTCCAGGAGTTTGGCTTGCACTTCTTGGGGGGGATAGGGGGTGAGATCGAGGCGGATGGTGTGAAAGGCGCGGGCGGGCAAGGGCAAAAATTCGTAGCTTGCTCCTGTGGCCGTAACCTCTGCCACTACGCAACCTTTTTCCTCTTTTTCCTCCCCGAAGTCCACCCGCTCGATGCTGCCGGGATAGATCACCAAGGGATCCCGACAGAGCACCTGGTGGCAGTGCACATGCCCCAAAGCCACGTACTGGTAAGCTGGCCGCGCCAGCAACCAGAGGGGCACCGTCAGGCCTTTGCCTACCGAAAGATGCCGCTCGGCCCCGTGGCGGGCTGTATCTACCATTACATGGGCTAGTAAAATTGCCGGGATCCCGGGCCGTAACCTGCGGGCCTCCCCTTCCAGCGCCAGATCCAAGCGCTGTAGCAGCTTCTGGGTCAGCCCTTCAGGGTCAAGGCCCAAGCCCTCTTGGCGGGCCAGTAGGGTGGAGCGGTTTAGCCAAGGCAGGGTGGTCACCTGGACTGGGCCGCTGCGAGTTTCAATCCAATGGGTCTGCAGCCGATCCCCGACGACAAACCCCGCCACCCCTAAGGCCCGGTAGATGGCTAGGCTGTTGCCCTCCTGGCCCTGTCCGTATTGGTCGTGGTTACCCACCAAGAGAACGGTCGGGATGCCGGCATCGGCCAACCGGCGAAACTGCTGGGCAAAGAGTTCTTGGTGCCGAGGGGGCGGCGTCGCATCGGGAAAGGCATCTCCCCCAAACAGAACTAAGTCCACAGCTAGATCGAGGGCAAGGTCAATGCACCGCTGCAAGGAAGCCACAAAATCCTCCAAGCGGGTGTTCAGTCCTGTGGCCGGGTTGATGGAGCCGTAGGCTAGGCCACTGCCCAAATGGACATCGGAAAAATGCAACAGCCTCACCATCTCAGCCGCCCTTCTCTAAATTCCAGGCCCAGCCTGGGATCTAAGTCTCTCGGCGCGGCCGGGCCCACTCTAGCCGCAAGGGCCGACCCATAAATTCCTGACCGTTGGCAACGTTAATGGCTTCTTCTTCCTCCGCCTTGGTGGCCAACTCCACAAATGCAAAACCCCTTGTCTGGCCGGTTTCTCGGTCTCTCGGGATCGTAACTGACTTAACGTTCCACCGCTGCTGGAAGAAGGCTTTGAGCTCTTCAGTTGAAGCTTTATAGTTTAGGTTTCCCACAAAAATAGTCATAGCAATGTAAGCAAGGCAAGGCACAGGTCAGGAGGAGCAGCAGCCCCAGCTCAAGGTACTTCACTTCTACCATGACGCCTTGCTCGCTTGCCCAAAATAACAAGACGTAAAGGGATCCCTGCTCAAAAAGCTTCGCATCTCCCTATCCGAAATGCGCCCTCGTCAAATCTGTAGAACTGGACTTTTTCTGCTACTTCGTTGAGATCTCCCTCCCCCACCTAGCTACCAGGACTTGGCATCTTATTGCAGCTTGTTAAGGGAGATTGTTAAGATATGTGTTATCCTGACTGCGTCGCGCGTCAGGGGCAGGGTTGGAATAGCCCAAAGCAAGTCTCTGACCTACCCCCAAGCCTCTCGAGGTGACGATAATGGAGGAAACGCCAGGTCTTTCTTTGGAACAAGAATTTCGCCAGCGGGCTTTTGAGATGCTGGTGGCTCGCATGAGCCCGGAGCAAGCTAAGGACATCCTGGTCAAGCTGCACAAGCAAATGCTGCTGCAGGAGGCCACCTACCGCCAGTTGCTGCGCCAGTTCCTCAACGCCTAGGGGTGTATGCATGCCCTTTCATTTCCCACCTGGTGGATTCACGTGGCCAGCGTCTTGGAGTGGCTGGCGGCCATCGTTTGGGTGTGGCAGTTTGGGGAGCGAATGGGGCGCCCCGAATGGCGAAGCCTGAGCTGGGCGATGCTGCCGGCGCTGGTGGGAGCCATGTGTGCCATTACCTGGCACTGGTTTGACAACGACCCCAACTTGGAGGGGCTGGTGACTGCTCAGGCTGGGTTTACCCTGCTGGGCAACTGTACGCTGGCGTGGGCAGCCTACCGCATTTGGCGGGCCGAGCAAGCGGAGGAACGAGATCCCAGCTAAGCAATGAACAGCTTGTTTGCTCTCTCTCTGTTTCCCTACTTGCTCTTTTTGTTCTTCCTGTCGCGGCTGCGCCGGATCCCGCGCTTGGCGGTGGCGGGCTTTTGGCTGCTGCTGCTTTTTGTTGCCGTCAGCATCCCAGCAGGGTTGTACGCCCAGAAGCACTACGGCACTTCTTTAGCCAATGTGGATCCCCTCCATGGAGGGGCAGAGGCTTTTCTCACTCTCTCCAACATTTTGGTGGCCTTGGGCTTCAAGCAAGCCCTTGACCAGAAGGCCCAGGGATCCCCGAACAGCCCTGAGCAGTCGTGAGTCCTCAGGCCTAACTTCCAGGCGTCCCCGGGGTTTGAGCAAGTGTAGAATGAGGGGGCCAGCTAGACAACCTGATGTTTGTTCAGAGACCTGCCCGATGGTGGCCACGCTTTCTGTCCCCAAAGTTAAACTCAAAAACCCACCGCTGCGCATCCATCGCATGGGGGACAAGGTGCTGCGGCAACCGGCCAAGCGGATTAGCCAAGTCAACGACGAGATCCGCCAATTGGCGCGCGATATGCTGCAGACCATGTACAGCGCTGATGGCATTGGTCTGGCAGCGCCACAGGTGGGCGTTCCCAAGCGCTTGATTGTGGTGGACATCTATCCCGACAAGCCAGAAGTGCCGCCGCTGGTACTGATTAATCCGGAGATCCGCGAGTACCTTGGCGAAACGGTGGCTGCTCAGGAGGGTTGCCTAAGCATTCCAGGCGTCTTCTGTGAGGTTCTACGCGCCCAGGGAGTGGTGGTGTCGTTTAAGGACGAAAGCGGACGGCCCCGCACAATCCAAGCCGATGACTTGCTGGCGCGGGTCATCCAACACGAAATCGATCATCTCAACGGTGTGCTGTTTGTTGATTACGTGGAAAACGAACTGCTGCTGGATCAGGAGCTGCGCAAGCATGGCTTCCAGATGCAGGATGTGCAACGCAGAGCTAATCCCCTTGCCGCTCCTGCCCTGGAACCTCGCTAGGTTATTTGCGCAGGCGCTGGGCCAAGAGCTGCTCCTCCAGGGCGGCAATGCGGTTGTAAGCAGCAGTTAGCTGCGCGCTCAAGCGTTGGATCTGGGCCTCAGGGGCAAGATCATAGGTCGGCTGGCGGTTGCCGACTACAGGCGGATCCTCCTCCAGCAAAAAGTTATGGCTCCCATCTCCGACCAAGTCGGCGTTTAGGGTTCTATAGCAGGAGGAGGCGGGCACAGCTTTTTTGGCCTCTTGCCGCACCAGCAGGGCAGCGGCCACCTGTTCTGGCAGCCGTTCAATGGCAGCTTTCAGCTCCTGAATTTGCCCCTCCAGACGCTCAAAATAGTGCTGCAAGGTTTCGCTCATAGCTGCCACGCTCTTAACTCTTTACTCCCATTGAAAAGACAGGTTTCTATCCCTCCCTCCCTTCGCCCAGATCATTTAACGATTGAACAAAAAATGCAGGATTCCCTCCCCTCCTCCCCTCAGCGAGGTTACACCTTGCCCGTGTTTGCAGTGGCTGCTGCCAAGGCAGCCTTTCATCACCTCCTCAAGATTCCCTTGCCCCAGGAGGGTGGTTGTCCCGTCGTGGCAGTGCAGGTGGAGCCTGAGGTGGGATCGGTCAGGATCCCGGTGGAGCAGGTGGCCACGTTGTCGGAGAACACCGCTTTAGCCATCACCCGCTCGGATCCCGGCCCTCACCTGGATCTCACCCGCAACACGCCGGTCTGGGGGTGGGTGGCTCTGGAGGAAAAAGATCCCACCGCTCCCCCTTTGCTTCTAGAAGCGGGCGAGGGGCTAGGGCGACGCGCTGACGGCAGTCCAGCCATCTCTGCCTACGCCCGGCGTCTGTTTGAGGTCAACCTTTTGGCAGGGATCCCGGAGGGTTATCGCCTGCGGGTGCGCATCATTTTGCCGGAAGGCAAGCTGCTGGCAGAACGCACCTCCAATGCTGCTTTCGGGGTGCTGGAGGGGCTAGCGCTGGTGGGGACACGGGCGGAGGTGGAGCCTTCTGCCAGTGCCGAAAGTCTGGAGCAAGCCCGGCAAGAGCTGCAACAGAAGCTCGAGCAGCACAGGCAGCTGGCCTTTTGCCTAGGCAGCCACGGGCAACAGGTAGCCCTGCGGCAAGGGATCCCGGCAGAGCAAATCCTGCGGGTAGCCAATTGGGTAGGGCCGCTGCTGGTGGAGGCGGCGCTGCGGGGGGCGGAGGCCGTTCACTTGATTGGCTACCACGGCAAACTCATCAAGCTAGCAGGCGGCATCTTCACCACCTCCAGCCATGTGGCCGATGCCCGCCTGGAGATTCTGGTGGCAGCCTTGATCCGCTGTGGGGGAGCAGCCGAGCAGGCGCGACGGCTGTTGGAGGTGGGAACGGTGGAAGCAGCAGTGCAGTACCTAGAAAGCCTGGGTTGGGCAGAGCCGGTGCTGCAGGCCCTGGCTTGCCGAATCTGCGAGCGGGCAGCAGCCTATGTGCAAAAGTACGCCGGCCGATCCCTAGCGTTGGCGGTAACGTTGTTTGATCGACAAGGGCAAGTTTGCGTGCAGGCGGGGCAGGGACTTAAACCTCAGCCTGCTCAAACCCTCTAGTGGTTTTCAGCAACTCTAGGCGCTGAGCTAGGTTGGATCCGAAGCTACCCAGGGATCTCCACCAGTGGCTACTTCTTCTGCAGCTTCTCCCCAGCCTCCGCTGTCGGAGAGGGTGGCGCGCCTGCAGGCAGCCCTGAGTGCCCTAGGGTTGAGCTCTCTCCAAGTCCAGGCGCGTCTTTCCGGCCACCGCCTGTTACTGCGTTTAGAAGGGGAGCCCCTCCCGGATCCGGACTGGCTGCTGGAGAGCCTCCTGCCAACCCTAGAGGAAATGGCGCTGAGCTACCGGCAGCGCCAGGTGGAGCTGTTCGGCTTTCCCCCCAACGAAGGGATCCCGGAATGGCACCGCGAGTGGCGCTACCAGCCGCCGCCCAACCCCAACAGCCCCTTGTACCGTGCCCGGCAGGGGGATGAGGAGGCCCTCCAGGAGGTGCTCAACTACTTGCTCCACCCAGAAGGAATCCGCGCTCGGGTTCACCTGCATCCCAAGCTGGGCTGGCTGCAGATTAACTTGCAGGCTGCAGAGGCGCCGGATCCAGCCTGGGCCAAGGATTTTGTGCGGCGGGTTCTAACGCGCTTAGAATTGACCTTTGTGCAACGGCTGCGGCTTTCTGGGCAAAAGCTAAGCTCTTTCTTTCCAAGCTGGAGCCAGGAATTCGATCTCAAACAGCCCACCTTTTGGCAGGCTCCCCCAGGCAGGCTTTCTCCCTTTCCTTCTCCAGCAGCCGACGCTGCCGATGGCGAGCCCCCTCGGCCTTCCCCCGCCGCCCTAGACTAAAGGGCAGGGTTCAGGGGGTTGGCCATGCGGGTTGTCTTCTTTGGCACGCCGGAGTTTGCCCTACCTTCGCTCCAGGCTCTCCTGCAGCCGCCGTCTCCTTTTGAAGTAGTAGGATTGGTCTGCCAGCCGGATCGGCCCCAGGGACGAGGACAAAGGGTGCTTCCTCCGCCCACGAAGGTCCTTGCCCAAGCCCAGGGGATCCCCGTGTGGCAACCTGTCCGTTTGCGGCGGGATGCAGAGGTGCTGGCGGCGCTGGCGGCTCTGGCTGCCGATGTGTTTGTGGTGGTGGCCTATGGCCAAATCCTGCCACCGGCGGTGCTGCAGATGCCCCGGCTGGGCTGCGTCAATGTCCACGCCTCCCTCCTGCCGGCCTACCGCGGCGCTGCCCCCATCCAGTGGGCCATTGCCAACGGCGAGACCGAGACTGGGGTCACCACCATGCTCATGGACGAGGGCCTAGATACAGGAGCCATCTTGCTGCAGGCCAAGCTGCCCATCGGGCCGGAGCAGACCGGCTTGGAGCTGACCTCCCAACTAGCCCAACTGGGGGCAAGCCTGCTGGTGGAGACGCTGCTGAAGTTGGAAAAAGGAGAGCTGACCCCCATTCCTCAGGATGACTCGCGGGCCACCTACGCCCCCCTGCTCAAAAAACAGGACTTCCAGCTCGATTGGCGGCGCTCGGCCCAGGCTTTGCACAATCAAATCCGCGCCTTTTCCCCCAACTGCTTTACCGGCTTGCAGGGGCAGCGGATTAAGATTGTCCGCTCCGCCTCTCCTCAGTTGCACCCGCCACCTAATCCTCTTCCCCAGGGCAGCCCTGGAGAAGTCGTGGGACTGGCCAAGGGAGAAGGGGTGTACGTGGCTACCGGCGAGGGATCCCTCCTAATCCGGCGGGCCCAGCTGCCTGGCAGAAAAGAACAGTCGGCTTGGGATCTGGTCAACGGCGGCCAGCTCAGGGTGGGCATGCGCTTTGAGCCGCTTTTGGAGACCGATAGTTCCTCTCCCCAGGCAGAGTAGGTCAGGGGGCTCATTCTGGCTGGGGAAACTCCTGCCAGAGGTTGGTGTGTTGGCGCAGGCTGAGGAACTGACCGCCGCCCAGGATGAGGTGATCCAAAACGGGGATCTGCAGCAGTTGTCCCGCCTGCAGCAGTTGCCGCGTGAGAGCCAGATCCTCGGGGCTGGGATCCAAGCTGCCAGAGGGGTGGTTGTGGGCCACCAGGATGCGGCTGGCTCCCTGCTTGATGGCGCTGCGGAAGGTTTCCCGGGGGTGGGTGAGGGTTTCCGTGGCGGTTCCCCGCGTTACGATCTGCTGGCCGATGAGGCGGTGCTTGATATCCAGGTGCAGGACGGCAAAGTGCTCTTGGGCCTCCCACATCAGGTCGGCGCTTAGGGCCATGGCCGCCTGTTCTGGCGATTCAATCACCGTCAGCTCAGGTGGTCGGGCCAAAAAGATCCGCCGCCCCAGCTCGATGGCCGCCAGTACCGTTGCCGCCTTGGCCGGGCCGATGCCCTCAATTTGAAGCAGCTCCCCGGCCTCCACCTGGCGCAACTGGGCAAGGGGATCTCCTTGCGCTTCCAGTTTTTTGAGGAGCAATTGAGCTAGGCCCAAGGCAGAGAGCTTGCCCGGCCCCTGGCCTGTGTTGAGCAAAATGGCCAACAGCTCGGCGTGGGAGAGGCTTTTGGCCCCTTGGCTGAGCAGTCGCTCGCGCGGGCGGTCCCGAAGGGGAAGGTCGCTAATACGCAGCACATACTGGCCCATATTCTTCGACAGCCAAAAGGGGCTGCTACAGGCTGGGATCCCAGGTTACCAGGCAATCGGGCACCTACGCCGTGCTTGCCAGGAACCCGCAGCGGATCTCAAAGATAGGGTACAAACGAGCGCAGCCCATAGGGGCCAACCCTTCCTGAAAAAAAGTGGACGGCTCCCCCCTGAGTATGCTGCAACAACCGCCAGCACCAGGATCAAGGTAGGGCCACAGGTGAAGAAGGGTTACAAGATAGCTCCTAGGAAAGGGGAAAGGACAGAACCGTCACAAAGAGGAAGCCAACGGGATCCCTTGAATCCACCGCAACGCCGCACGCAGCTTGGCCAGGAGAGCGGTGGCCACCCAGTCCGCCACCTGGACGCCTGCCGGATCCCTGCCAACAATAAGGACACGGGGCTGCCGCGTCTGGTAACCTCCACACTCCCCCAGCGCGTAGCGCTAACGGGTATCCCGGCGGGCTAGCTAACGTCTCACGAGGAGACAGTACGGTGATGGAAAACTTCGATCCTGTTTTAGGCGGACAAGGGCCTGGCGGATTCGATCCGGTCATAGGTGGCCTGGTGGCTGTTCGACAAGCCCTGGCCAGTCCGGATCCTCAAGTGAGAATCCGAGCTCTCAGAAATGCTCTCCAACACGGGGAAGAAGGTGCGCAGCTTCTGATTAAGACGCTGCACGAGGACAAGAATTGGCAAGTGAAGTTTACTTGCTTGGGAAGCGCTCCTGAAATCGCATAATCCCCAGCACGTGCAGGCGGCCAAGGCGTACCGGATCCCCCTACGTCAAGTTGGAGATGTTCAAGCAAAGTATGAAGCAGGCAAGCGAGACTTTCGCTGGGCTGACTTAAGGGGGGCCGATCTGTGGGATGCCAGCCTGAGCAACGCTGACCTACGCGGGGCCAATCTGAGCAAGGCCAGGCTGAGGGAGGCCAACCTGAGCAAGGCCGACCTGAGCGGAGCCAACCTGAGTGAGGCTGACCTGAGGGGGGCCAAACTGTTGGGTACTCAGCTCAGAGGGGCCAACCTAAAAGGTGCCCAGCTTGATCCCGGATGGGGATGGTTCAAAGATTTGACGGGCACAATTCTTCCCGATGGGACACGCCATCCTTAGACCTTGTAGCCCCAAGGTCTGTGGAGTCTCGAAGAGGTCGGAAAGCGGAATCCCCAGAGCAGCCAATCTTTTCTTGGCCACCGGCAGTAGCAGGGCGGGATCCTAGGATCCCAACCAGTGCGCCTAGAGCTCTCCACCTCTGACCAGAGCGCCCAGCCTGACGGGCCTTGTCAGCAGCCCAAAGGGATCCCAGCAGTGGGTCAAAGCTTAGCCAGGGAAAGCTTCTAAAGGCACCACCCGGCCCACACTTTCGGGCGAGCGCAAAAGGCGCAGCAGGTGAGCGGCTAAGGTAGATCCCTCGATCCCGGCGGGAATTTCCACCCCACACCAGCGGCTGGAGCTCTCCTGCAGGGCTGTCACCCACGCGGGCGACAGGGATCCCTGGGCCACCCCAATCAGTTGCGGCAGGGGGTCGCTGCGGTAAAGCCCAATCCAGCGCAGGCCCAGTTGGAAGGGCCCAGGCCGAAAACGAGGGTTAGGGCTGCCGTCGACTTCAAACTTGCTCAGCATCAGCTGCAGCGAATAGATCTGGCGGGTATTCAAGGGGGGAGCGGCAACCCGGCGGGCGCGAAAGGTGGGCACCATCTCGGCAAAAGGAACCTGGACGGTCTGCTCCTCCCCAGGGGTGGTGTCGAAGGCGTAGGCGTAGGCTGGGCTGTCCCAGCCGCCTTGATCCCTGAGCAAAACCTTGTAGCGCTGTCCATCGCCCCGCAGCCGCAGCTCCAGGCCAGCAAACCCTGAGGCGTCCAAGGGAGGCTGCCAATTGCGCGTGCGCGTGGAAACAAAGCCGCCGAAGTTGGCCGTGGAAACCTGGCCCGTAAACAGCAGCTCGCCCTCTCCCCAGAGCAGTTGGCTTTGGCTCACCCCACCCATCACCACATCGTCCAAGATGCCCCAGAACTGGTTCCACTGGGGGTTGGGCTGGCGGAAGTCAAAGAGTATCTGTTCCGTTTGGCCGCTGCGGCGCAGCCGTTCCAGGTGGGCCCTGGCCACCTCTGGCGCTCCCAGCCCCAAGATCACCCTGGCTGTCGCACAGTCCTGGCTCTGCCCCACCTCCGCCCCTTGCTGGCGCAACCCCTCTGTCAAACCTTCGGGCAGGCCATCGCCCAAAAGAACCAGAGGAAGGGAAGTGGCTGGCGTCAGAGAAGGAGGCATAAAGGGAACTTCTGGGCTTTGAAAGCCATTCTGAAGCCAGCGCCAGAAGCTGGCAAAGGGTAGCACCTCGTAGTAGGTGAGGGTGTTCCAAAATCGCCCTAAGTCCCAGGTCATCTCTAGCTGCTCCAAAACGCCCTCCAAGTAGGCAGAACCGGCTACCTACCCAAGGGATCCCCCTTCTCCAGCGTAGGCAAAGGGGCAACAGGGCGGCAGCAATTGGGGCAAGCTGAGCGGGACTCAGTAGCCTTGAGACCGCCACAGATTAGTCCCGGGGACCGGCAAGCAGGGCTGCGATCTGGTCGGCAATGCGCTGGGTGGCCCCAGGGGATCCCATGCGCCGTTGCCCGTGGGCCCGCAGTTGGGCGGCGTAATCGGGATCCCTGGCTAGGCGGTCCAGAATTTGGCAGAGCACGGCGGGGGCCTGCTGGGGAGAAGTGAGGTGGACGGCGGATCCCAGAAGGCGGCTTTGGGCTTCGGCAAAGCGCGGGGTAAATTGTGGCCCCTCTCCCGGCAGGGTGACCACTGGCTTTCCTAGGCCGACGCATTGTTCCGTGGCCGTCCCCGCCATGGCCAACACCGCCGTAGCTCGGTGAGCACAGGTGCCGAAATCTCCCCACACCAGCAGCAGGTCGCGGCGCCGAGACGGGATCTTCTTCTGAAGGGGATCCCGCTCCAGGTTGGGGCTGAGGGCTGCATAGACTTGGATTTCCGGCGGCAGTTGCTCTACCACCTGCATCATCAAAGCCCAGTTGCGGTAGGCTTCCGGAGGACGGGATCCCGGCAGCAACAGCACCGCAGGCCGGCTGGGATCCAAAGGCAATTCCCCCCGCGGCTCTAAGTCGTCCATCATCGGGTTGCCCAGGTAGAAGGCCCTTAGGCCCCGTTGCTGTAGGCCAGTTGCCGTCAGCTCATCCCGCAGAAAAGAACCCAGGCAGCGCCTGTGGGCCATCAGCCAGCGCTCCCAGGGCAAGTAATCGGAAGCCGGCTGGCCCAGCCAAGGGCGGCGGTAGGGCCCCCGCTCATCCCGCCAGTAGTAGTCCGACTTGGCCGTGCCCACGAAAACGTAGGGGATCCCGCTCCACCACGCCATGGCCAGGGGCACAATGTCTCCCACGGCTAGCACCAGCTCCACCTGCTTGGCTAGGCGGCGCACCAGAGCCAGTTGCTGCCTCGTCAGGCCCAACAAGCCAGCGCGCAGATCCCGCCACAGCTGCCGCCAATCCTGGTAGATAAATCCCCCCGAAGGCATTACCTGGGTCAGGGGCAGCAGCGGGATCCCTCGCCGTCGATACGCCACCCCTTCCCCCACAATCGGCAGGGCCTGCACTGGGATCCCTCGTTGGGTGAGGGCTGAGGCAATGCGGCTAGCCACCTCATCTTCTCCGTGGCCATTGCTCAGGCACAGCACCCGCGCCAGATTTTGGGAGTTCATTGCTGGGGGAGGTTGTCGTCTCCAGCCAGACTAAACGAGCCTACCAAAGCCTACCGAATTAAAATAGGGCCAATCTGAGAGAGAAAGCCGGGGCGATGATCCGAAATGAGCGACAGCGAGCCGAGTTTATTGCAGCGGTGGAAGCCTTGCGCCTGGAAGGGCCCTACTTCGTCGAGACCCGTCTTAGCCGTCAGCGGGGGCCTTTTTGGCGGGCGGTGAAGGATGTGGCCGCCGGCCAGCCCTGGTGGGAGATCCGCTACTTTCCTGCCTGTGAGCGCTACGCTTGGGCCTACCTGCCAGAAGGAAGCGGCCCCCGTGAGTTTGCCTGGGGACACACGCCCCAGCAGGCTTTCCTCAACGCCCTTTGGCAACAGCCTGCCTCCTCTTCGGACAAGGGCTAGCCCAGGTGCCGGAGAGACTATTCCAGTTTAGAGTAAGGATTAAAACTCCCACGCGCAGGGGACATGAAACCACAAGCCGTCGCCCGGATTCTCGATGCCAACCTTGACCGCGCTCGCGAAGGGCTCCGGGTATTGGAGGAGTGGTTTCGCTTTGGTCTGGAGAACGGCGAGCTGGCTAGCGAGTGCAAAGCTATGCGCCAGGCCCTAGCCCGTTGGCACAGTAACCCACTGCGGTTGGCCCGCGACACCCCTGCTGACCCCGGCACCCAGCTCTCCCATCCCCAGGAGGAGGAGCGGCGGGATCTCAGCCACCTGTTGCAAGCCAATTGCAGCCGCGTGCAGGAGGCGCTGCGGGTGCTGGAAGAATACGGCAAGCTGGCCGAATCCCAGCAGTGGGTGGCCCCTGGCCTGGCCAAGCTGGCCAAAGACATGCGCTACCACCTCTACGTTCTTGAAAGTGAGCTGTTGGGCAGATCCCTGCGCCGACGGCTGTTGGCAGCCCGTCTTTACCTGGTCACCAGCCCGGTGCCCCACTGGCTGGAAGTAGTGGAAAAGGCGCTGCGGGGCGGGGTGACCTTGGTCCAGTACCGCCGCAAGAACCTGGCCGACAGGGAGATGCTCTGGGATCTCAAACAGCTGCGGCAACTGTGCGACCGCTACCAGGCGTTGATGATTGTCAACGACCGGGTGGACTTGGCCTTGGTCAGCCAGGCGGATGGGGTACACCTGGGCCAGACGGATTTGCCAGTTGCCCAAGCCCGACAACTGCTGGGATCCCAACGCCTGATTGGCCTGTCCACCACCAACGCTGAAGAGTTGGCCCAGGCCCTCGCCAGCGACGTGGATTACATTGGCGTCGGCCCTGTCTACGCTACCCCCACCAAGGCGGAAAAACCGCCTGCGGGCCTGGAGTACGTGCGCCTGGCTGCCGAGAAGGCCTCTCTGCCCTGGTTTGCCATTGGCGGCATCGATCTCCACAACCTGCCGGAGGTGCTGCGGGCAGGCGCCAGTCGCGTAGCCGTGGTGCGGGCCCTGATGGAGGCGGCGGATCCCACCCAGACCGCCCGTGCCATGCTGGCCGAGTTGCAAGGGATCCCTGCTCTATCCTGAAAGAGGAAGAGCCTACTTTTCATCCCCCTGATGGCAGAGTTGGCAAAAGAACTCAGAGAGCTCACGGATCGCAACCAGAAAAGCGGCGGCGATCCCAGCCTAAGTGGGATTGCCACTGAGGTGCAAGGGGAGCTGATCCAGGAGCTGGATCTGATGATCCGGGCCCGCTACCCTTTGATCTACCTAGTCTCCCCCGAAGAGGAGCCGGCCGATGCCGTGCTCGTGCAGGTAGCCAAAAGAACCGATCCGCCGCGGCGGCTGCTGTTTTGGGACGTGGTACGGGGCTGGCAGGATAGCGGCGAAGACCGGGGTTCCCTCATGGCCGCCCTAGGGCGGGTGTGGCGCTCAGCTCCCCAGGAAGACACTCTGTTTGTGCTGCGGGATCCGCACTTTGTGTTGCGCAACGCCACCAGCGACAAAAACGCCCCCATCCTGCGGGAGCTGAAAAACCTTAGCCGCGAGCTCAAGCGCACCCGCAAGACCTTGATCCTGCTCAGCCATACTCTGGAGGTGCCCAGCGACCTAGCCGAGGAGGTCACCGTTGTCGATATTCCCCTGCCCAACAGCGAAGAGATTAGCCGCCTCATCCAGCTCTATGTAGCTCCCGAAAAACTTAAGCTCAGCCCCTTGGGTCGCGAGCAACTGGTCAAAGCCTGTCAGGGGCTAAGCCGAGAGCGCATCCGCCGCGTTTTGGCCCGCGCCCTGGCCGCCAAGCAGGAGGTCAACGAGGCCGATATCGACCTGGTGTTGGAGGAGAAGAAGCAGGCCATCCGCCAGACGGGCATTCTGGAGTTTTTCACCGCCCGCGAGACCCTGAAAAATGTGGGTGGGCTGGACAATCTCAAGGCTTGGGTGCGGGTGCGCCAGGAAGCCTTTACCGAAGAGGCGCGGCGCTACGGCCTGCCCAACCCCAAGGGGGTGCTGCTGGTGGGGATCCAGGGCACCGGCAAGTCCCTCTCGGCCAAGACCATCGCCAACGAGTGGCGGCTGCCCCTGTTGCGGCTGGATGTTGGGCGGCTGTTTGCTGGGATTGTTGGCGAGTCGGAAAGCCGCGTGCGCCAGATGATCCAACTGGCGGAGGCCATGGCCCCCTGTGTGCTCTGGATTGACGAAATTGACAAGGCCTTTGGCAACATCACCAGCGGCGCCGACGGGGACTCGGGCACCAGCCGCCGGGTGTTCGGCAGCCTCATTACCTGGATGCAGGAGAAAACCAGCCCGGTCTTCATCGTGGCCACTGCCAACAACGTGCCCCTCTTGCCGCCGGAGCTGTTGCGCAAGGGCCGCTTCGACGAGATCTTTTTCCTTAACCTACCCACCCACGCTGAGCGCAAGGAGATCTTCCGGGTACATCTGCAGCGGCTGCGCCCCAACCGCCTGCGGGAATTCGACCTGGATGCTCTAGCAGCCGCAGCTCAGAATTTCAGCGGCGCCGAGATCGAGCAGGCTATCGTGGACGCCATGTACAACGCCTTTGGGGGCAGTGGCAGCGGCGCTCGGCGAGACTTCACCCAGGAAGACATCCTGCAGGCCATCCGCGAAACCGTGCCCTTGGCCTCCATTGCCCGCGAGCAGATCGAAAGCCTGAAGTGCTGGGCTGCCCAAGCCGGCGCTAGAGTTGCCTCTCAAGATGCTCAGGTGCTGCAGGAGATGAAGCAATGTTTTGCGGCTTCGTAGAGCCCCTAGGCGGGGGTTGAGGCCCTGGAGTCGGCTCCCACCAAGCGGCTTACTGAGGCATTGGGAACCTAAGCGCTCCTCCCCTCGTGTCACAATGGGTAAAGATTGGCTTCTTTTTGTGTCTTGGCCCTGTGCTCAAGCCTCTGTACTACCGCGAGATCCCTTGCCCAGAGACCGCTCAAGTGCTGCGCTGGCTGCAGGAGCACCTGCCTTTGCCTACGGGCAGCCAAAAGGTGCTGACTTCTACCGGCCTGCGCCTACAGGGATCTGGAGCGGAGCTGGCCGTTTTCCTCTGGTCGGGGCTAAACACCACCTATCTCAAGATCTTCCAGTGGTCAGAGCGGCCTTTTCCCCAGCAGGGCCGCTGGCTAAAGGAAGTGGAAAAGGCTATCCAAAGCCAGTTTCCCCACCGCTACCCGCAGTTGCCCCCTATCGATCTCAGCCAGGGATCCATCTTTGAGCAATTGGAGCCCTTTTACCCGCAGACGGTAAAGTATTTCCGCCGCATCCCCAACGGCGAGTTTGACCTGCAGCGGGTTTACTGGTGGGAGAGGCGCTGGCGGGAGGAGGTACAGTCCCCTCCTACTCAGCGGCCACCGGTGCTGTTGCGTCAGCCTGCCCCCCAACCTGCACCCTTGGAGTGGGACTTGGTGGTGGTGGGCGGAGCCCTGGGAGCCATCTACGGCGCGGCCATGGCCCGCCTGGGCTACCGCGTGGCCTTGGTGGAACGGCTTCCCTTTGGCCGCATGAATCGGGAGTGGAACATCTCGCGGCGGGAGCTGCAGACCCTGGTGGACTTCGGCCTCCTCAGCCCTGAGGAGATGGAGAGCCTGATTCTGCGGGAATACACCGATGGGTTCAACAAGTTTTTTGATGGCAACAGCCCTGTACGCGCGCCCGTCCTGCACACGCCGACGGTGCTCAACCTGGCCATCGATGCCGAAAAACTCCTGCAGCTCTGCGGCCAGATCCTAAAAGCCTGCGGCGGCGCCATCTACGAGCGCAGTGAGTTCCAGCGGGCCTATATCGAGGAGCAAGGCGTCACGGTGGTGGTTAGGGACTTAACCACTCAAGAAGAGTTCTGCCTGGGAACCCGCCTGTTGGTGGATGCCATGGGGACAGCTTCCCCCGTTGCCCAGCAGCTCTACGGCCGCCGCGCCTTTGACAGCGTTTGCCCCACGGTGGGAGCTACCATTGCAGGGGGGTTTGAGCCGGGAGTTTGGGATCCCCAGTTTGGCGACATCCTGGCCAGCCATGGAGACATCAGCCGCGGTCGACAACTGATCTGGGAACTGTTCCCTGGGCCAGGGGAGGATCTCACCTTCTACCTGTTCTACTACCACCAAGTACACCCGGAAAACCCGGGCTCCCTCTTG
This sequence comes from Synechococcus sp. R65.1, assembly GCF_047461755.1. NCBI lineage: Bacteria > Bacillati > Cyanobacteriota > Cyanophyceae > Synechococcales > Synechococcaceae > Synechococcus > Synechococcus sp. R65.1. Next base: position 25,013 of record NZ_JANSHU010000005.1, read on the forward strand.
GAGTTGTACGAAGACTTTTTCACCATCCTGCCTGAGTACCGCCGCTGTGACCCAGAGCGCCTACAGTGGAAGAAGGCCACCTTTGGCTATATCCCCGGACGCTTTGGCCGGCAGCCAGCTTCCGCAGAGCCCTTCGACCGCGTTCTCTTGATTGGGGATGCGGCAGCCCTGCAATCGCCCTTGAGCTTTACGGGGTTTGGATCCCTGGTGCGCAACTGCCCCCGCCTTTGTGACCTACTGGACACAGCCTTGCGCCATGATCTGCTCAAAGCGGCCGACCTAGCCCAGATCCGCGCCTATCAGGGCAACTCGGCGGTGACCTGGCTGTTTTCTCGCGGCATGATGGTGCCCACCGGTAAGGTACTGCCGCCCGAGCGCATCAACGCCATCCTCAACAGCTTCTTTGGCACTCTCACTACCGAGCCGCCAGAGGTGGTGGACGACTTTATCAAAGACCGGGCTGGCTGGCTGGCCTTTAACCGCATGGCCATCAAGGCAGCTCTGCGGAACCCACGGCTGCTGCTGTGGATTTGGGAGGCGGTGGGGGCGGAAGGCTTTGCCCAGTGGCTACCCACCTATTTCAGCTACACCGGCCTGGCCTTGCTCTCGGCCTTGCTGGGGGGCTGGTTCCCCAAGCTGCTGCGGCGCCTGCAGCTCTGGCTGGAGCCTCGCTACCCGCGCCTCTGGCTGCGCTGCCTAAGCTGGAGCTACACCCTCACTTACGGTGTCGGCCGGCCGCGCCTCGAGTTCCACCTTCCTGCTCCTAGTTCTTCTGCTAAGCCAAGCGTCCAAAATCCGATACCGAGCTGGATAGAAGAAAGAGTCTAGCTCATGCAGCCACGGCAGTTTAGAGTCACAAACAGGTAGGCTAAGGGCAGAACTTGTTTGTCACCACCCATGAGCGACACGGTTTTCAGCAAGATCATCCGTAGGGAGATCCCCGCCCAAATTGTCTACGAAGACGAGAGGGCAATTGCTTTCAAAGACATTGCTCCCCAGGCCCCTGTCCACATCCTGGTGGTGCCCAAGGAGCCCATTCCCCGGATTTCCCAGGCCAAACCTGAGCATGAGGCGCTGTTGGGGCACCTACTGTTGACAGCCCAACGGGTGGCTGCTGCAGCTGGCCTAGACAAAGGCTACCGCTTGGTCATCAACGACGGAGAAGACGGTGGCCAAACTGTCTTTCATCTCCACATTCACGTTCTCGGCGGTCGACCCATGGGCTGGCCTCCCGGCTAGACGACGGTTTTGCCGCCAATGGGGGGCTTTATAGAGCGCTCCGCGCCGCCAGGGCGAGAAGGTGCAGACGTGTCAACCGGTGTCGAACGCGCTTGGGCAAGCGCTGTAGAGGGCAAGTTGTGCCAACTGTGGGCATCGGCTGGCAGAGACTTTACCCAAGGGCACTTAGCGGGGCTGGAGAGACAAGCACCTCTAGCTCTGTGGAGGCCCCGCCTTTAAGCAGGGGAGGACGTCAAAGATACAATGCTGCTGTTAAGGGTAGCCGGCGGGCGAGGTCTAAAGCCGATGGAGTGGCATGTCACCGATGCGGAAAGCCTGATGATTATCGACCAAGAGGTGGGCAAGCATGGGCTTTCTCCTGCCGAATACGAGGTGGTGCGTCGGGTAATTTACGCTACCGCAGACTTCGAGTATCTCCACCTCATCCGGTTTGCCAACGAGGCTCTGCAAGCAGGGGCGGCAGCCCTGGCAGCGCGCACCACCATCGTGGTGGACGAGCCAATGGTGCAGGTGGGCATTGCGCGGGCTGTGCAGAACACCTTTTCCAACCCCATCTACTGCGGCAGCGAAGCTGTCACCCGCCCCCAGAAGGACAAGACCCGCTCTGCCTGGGGCCTGCAGACCCTGGCTCAGCGCTACCCGGAGGCCATCTTTGTCATCGGCCAGTCCCAGACTGCCCTCACCACCCTAGTGCAACTGATTACAGCGAAGGAAGTAGCCCCCGCCCTCGTGATCGCGACGCCGGCTGGGTTTGTGAACGTGGTGAAAGCCAAGCAGGAGCTGGCCGATTCGATGGTACCCCACATCCGCACCGAGGGACGTAAAGGCGGTCCCGCTGTAGCAGCGGCGGTGTTGGATGGACTTCTGGATCTGGCTTGGCAGGCCTACACGCAACCTGGCCGTGGGGATCGCCCAGGTAAATCTAGCCCTGGATAAGCCAAGATCACAAACGCCCTGGGATCCTGGTCACACCTTGCTAGGTTTCGTCTTGGCAAGCTGGGAGCTGCCTTCTTGGAGTGCAGCAGGGCGCCTAGTTATGCAACATTTCCGGCATTTCACTGGTTTTTGGAGGATCAGTTGCCTTCTAGCTGTAGCGTTTGGGCTGAGAGGGTGGGCTTATCCCGAGCAGGTGGCCGCTTTGCCCCTGTCTTCCCTCGCCGCCTCCCTGGATCTCAGCTTGGAGGAAGCCCAGCTCAACCCCTACCAGCGCTGGCAACAGCAGCATGCACCTTCTGCCGTTCCCTCTGCGGGTAGCAGCTTCTACCGCCTAGCCCAACAAGCAGAGCAAGAAGCCCCAAAGCTGCCTTTTCCGCTCAAAGCAGAGGGGATTCCCTTGGAACAAGACAGCTCTTTTGTCTTACATCCCAGCGGTCTAGGGTATCGGCTGTCTTATTGACGATCAGTAGTGATTCCCCACCTTTCGGTGGTGCACTGCAGTGAGGCCCTCGGGACTGGAGACCCGTCCTGCCTCAAGGATGCTGTAGACCACCCAGTGGTCACTGGTTTCTAGGCGGCTGGCCACGCGGCACTCCAGGTAGGCCAAGGCATCGGCAAGGATAGGGGATCCGTTGGCGGCAGGGTAGGTCTTGACGCCAGCAAAGCGGTCGGCCCCTGGAGGAAACCGCTTGAGAAAGTGGCGCATCAAGGACTGGTGATGGCCCTCCTGCAGCACGTTGAGGACAAAGGTGTCTCCCACTTGCAGGAAAGACTCGATGGCCCGATCCTTGGCCACCGCAACGCTGATCCCCGGCGGATCAGAGCTGGCCTGGGCTACCCAGGAGGCAAGCATGGCGCTAGTGGCCTGCCCTTTGCGGGCGGTGAGGATGTAAAGGCCATTGCTGATGCGACCCAGAGCGCGATCCAGGTCAGCATCTAGAGCTTTCATTTGCTGAATGCTGCGATCCCGGGTCAGCCATTGCCCTAGGTCGGTGCCAGCCTCTTCCGCCAGCTGCAGCAGGGTTTCGTTCACAGGCTGCTTGAGGAGGATGGGCGGAAACACTTCCTTGGCACCCAGCTCCTGCAAAGTGTTGCGGCAGAGGTAGACCGACTCGTCGTCTTCTCCCCCCGACTCAAACAGGCCAAAGCCCTGCTTGCCGTGGGCAGCAGCCAGGAGAGTTTTCAGCAGCATCTGCGTGGTGGCTGCCTCGGGCCCCGATTGGGGGGGCATGCCGATCACCACACCGGCAGCCAAGCTGGTTAGCTCCCGCACCTCATGGGCATCCAGCAGCCGCAGATCCGCCAGCTCTACGGCAACGCCGGTTTTTTGGATCCCGCGGGCAATGGCTTGAGCCAGCGTTTCCGCCTGGCCATATCCCGACAGGTAGAAGACGGCCACCAGCCGTTCGGCTTTGGCCTGCTCTAGACTCCAGCGGCGGTAGTGCTCTACCCACTTAGACAAGTGATGCCGCAGTAGGGGGCCGTGGCCGGTGGCAATGGCCGCAATGGGAGGTAAGGACTCCATGCGCTTGAGAGCCGAGAGCACGGAGCGGGCGTTGGGCGCCATGAGGCAGTCGTAGTAGAGCTTAAAGTCGGCCTGCAGCAGGTGGGGATGCTCATCCCAAGCCAAGTCGTCGCAGTAGTGCATCCCAAAGACGTCGCAGGTGTAGAGGATCTGGGTGCCGTAGTCGTAGGTGAGGATGGTGTCGGGCCAGTGCAGGTTGGGAGCCGAGATGAACTCCAGGACATGCCCCTTGCCCAGATCCAGGCGATCCCCCTGCTTCACCACCAGGTGCCGGAAGGGCCGATGCACCAGGTTTTCTAGAAACTGCACGGCCACTTTAGAGGCCACCACCGTCAGCTGGGGCGCCAGCTCCAACAGGTCCCCCACTAGGCCGCTGTGATCTGGCTCGGTGTGGCTGACCACCAGGTAGTCGATGGTGGCGGGATCCAGGAGGCCTCGCAGCAGATCCAAGTACAACTGCCGAAACTTCTCGTGGGAGGTGTCAATGAGGGCCACCTTCTCGCCGCGGATCAAAAAGGAGTTATAGGTGGTGCCATTTTCCAGGGCAAACTCGATGTCAAACCGATCCCGATCCCAGTCCTGGGAGCGGATGGCAAGGGTATCGGCGCCAATAGGCAGCGTCTGCAGTGTGAGATGCGCCGAGCGCGGTGCAACTGCCATAGCGGCCATGTCCTCCCCCTCTGCCAGACGGCAACTTGGCGTGTAACTGAACCTAATTGCAATGTAACTGAATGTTGAGGCAGGGGGAAGGGAGAGGACAGCCGGCAAGTTTGGATTTTCTAATGGAATGCTTCAGGGATCTGCCGCCAAGGAGCTGGAGCCAAAGGCAGCCGCAAACTGGGCCAAGGTGTGGCGCAACTGATCCAGGTTTTGGCCAGTGGCAGCGGAAACAAACAAAGCCTTGGGGTAGAGCAGGCGGACATCTTCCACCCACTCGGGATCCAGGCGGTCAATTTTGTTGAACACCAATTGTCGGGGACCGGTGGTCAGGGGCATCTGGTCCAGCAATTTTTCCACCGCCTCGATTTGCCCTTCCCAGTTGGGGTGGGAGAGATCCACCACGTGCAGCAGGGCATCGGCCTCCGTCACCTCCTCCAGCGTGGCCTGGAATGCCTCTACCAATTGCTCAGGCAGCTCAGTTAAAAATCCCACGGTGTCGGTCAAGAGCACCGCCTGCTGGCCGGGCAGCTCCAGCCGCCGCGTGGTGGGATCCAGGGTGGCAAAGAGTTGGTCAGCCACGTAGACCTGGGCGTGGGTGAGGGCGTTGAGAAGGGTAGATTTACCAGCGTTGGTGTAGCCCACCAGGGCCACCACAGGAATTTGGGATCCCTCCCGCCGTTGGCGCAGCCGCTGGCGGTGGCGGCGCAGCTCTTCCACTTCCTGCCGCAGCTTGCTGATGCGCCGCTGGATGGCCCGCCGCTCCGTTTCCAACTGGGTTTCCCCCGGGCCGCGGGTGCCAATTCCACCCCCCAACCGCGACATGGTGCGACCGCGACCAGCCAAGCGGGGCAGCAGATACTGCAGTTGTGCCAGCTCCACCTGCAACTTCCCGGCCCGGGTTCTGGCCCGCTGGGCAAAGATATCCAGGATCACCTCGCTGCGATCCACCACTCGCACCCCCAGGGTCTCCTCTAGGTTGCGCACCTGGCTGGGGGTGAGCTCGCGGTCGAACACCACCAGGTTGGCCCCCAAATCCTGCACCAGCAAGGCCAACTCCTGGACTTTACCCGAGCCGATGACCGTGGCGGAATCGGGGCTCTCCCGCCGCTGCCAGATGGTCTGGAGCACCTGTCCGCCGGCGCTCTCCACCAAGCGGCCCAGTTCCGCCAAGGCGTCCATGAGATCCTCGTAGCTCTGGCCCGGCCCCTGCAGCCCCACTAGGATGGCCCGCTCTTGCTTGGGATCCACCTGGCGGGCAGTTGCTTGGCGCCGAAAGCCATCTTCTAGCTCCGTCACCAGCTCCTGCAGATCTTGTTCTGCCAGGGTCCCCAACGGCAAAGGCTCAGAAACCTGCCAGCGGCGCCCTTCCTCCGGCACCAGATGGGCCAGGTAGGCGCACTTGACAAAGCCCGTGGCCCCCCCGCCGCGGCGCAGCCGTCCCTCTAGGGGAGAGACCGAGAGGGTAATGAGGGCATCCAGCCGCTGGAGGGCCATAGCTGTCAGCGCTTTTTGGCTAGGACCCCCTGGGCCCACTTGGGTGGTGATGCAGCGGATCCCGGACAGGCGCTCCGCCCCCTGGCGCGGCAGCTCCCAAGCCGGGATCTGCGTTTCAAAAGGGGATCCCAGCCCCACGCGAATCACTTGGCCCCGCCGATTGAGGTAAACACTGATGGGCTGGCTTTCCAGATCTTGAGTGAGGGCTCCCAGCCTTTGGGCAAACTCCACCGTCACCAGCCGATTGGGAGGCAGTCGCAGTTGGTAAAGACGTTGCAGTTGCTTGCGCTGATAGGGTTTTAGCCCCTTGGCCTGGGCAAGGCTCAAACCAAGGTCGGTCTGCTGGCGAGAGGCGCTAACCCTGGGCATAGGGACGAGGAAATACCCGAAAACAGGCTTTCCTCTACCATATACGTTAGTGGCTACCAGGAACTTGAGGGCAAACCCTAGGGAATCTCGGGGCAAGGCTGCTTTTGAGAAAGCTGCCGCTAGCAAGAAAAGGGTCAAGCTGGCTTGGGAAGAGGGGGATGGATTTAATCTTGCGCCGGGCCAATTTGCCAGATGGCCGTAAGGGAATCGACATCGGCATCGAGGGGGAGCGCATCGTTGCCCTGGAGGCAAATCTGCAGGCTACTGCTCCCCAGGAGATCGATGTGAGCGGCCGCTTGGTGTCGCCCCCCTTTGTGGATGCCCACTTTCACCTGGATGCCACCCTCACCTACGGGATCCCGCGCGTCAACCAATCGGGCACCTTGCTGGAAGGGATCGCCCTCTGGGGAGAGTTGAAGCCACTGCTAACTCCGGAGGCGGTCATCGAGCGGGCTCTAACCTACTGCGACTGGGCAGTGGCGCGCGGGATCCTAGCCATCCGCGCCCATGTGGACGTGTGCGATCCCAACTTGTTGGCGGTGCGGGCCTTGCTGGAGGTCAAGCAAAAAGTATCCCCCTACCTGGATTTGCAACTGGTGGCCTTTCCCCAAGATGGCTACTACCGCTCGCCGGGGGCGGTGCAGCTTTTGGAGAAGGCTCTGGATTTGGGGGTGGAGGTGGTGGGTGGGATCCCCCACTTCGAGCGGACGATGGCCGAAGGAGCTGCTTCAGTGCGGGCTCTGTGCGAGATTGCAGCCGCGCGGGGCCTCCGGGTGGATCTGCACTGCGACGAAACAGACGACCCCCTCTCCCGCCATGTCGAGACCTTGGCCTATGAGACGCTGCGGCTGGGCCTGCAGGGTCGAGTGACGGCCTCCCACCTCACCTCGATGCACTCGATGGACAACGCCTACGTGAGCAAGCTAATCCCCCTAATGGCCGAGGCAGAGCTGGGAGTGGTCGCCAACCCGCTGGTCAACCTGGTGCTACAGGGCCGCCAGGACACCTACCCCAAGCGGCGGGGGCTGACGCGAGTGCCAGAGCTGATGGCCGCCGGGCTGACGGTGGCTTTTGGCCAGGACTGTGTGATGGATCCCTGGTACCCTTTGGGCAGCGGCAACATGCTGGAAGTGGCCCACATGGCCGTCCACGCTGCCCAGATGACAGGCTATGAGCAGATGCGGCAGTGCTTCCTAGCGGTAACCGAAAACCCAGCCCGCCTGCTGGGCCTGGAGGGCTACGGGCTCCAGCCTGGCTGCCGCGCCGATTTGGTGGTGCTCCAAGCTGCCGATGCCGTCGAAGCCATTCGCCTCAAGCCACCCTGTCTGTATGTCTTCCGCCGGGGCCGCCTCATTGCCCAAACCCCGCCGGTGGTTGCCCAGCTCCATCTTCCAGGGCGCCCAGCCCAGGTGGAGTTTACCCGTCAGCTTTAAGGCTAACGGCGCACGGTGCCGCTGAAGCCGCTGGCCTTAAATTGCTCCAGGGTCAAGGGCAGGGGGCTGGTCACGGGCACGGAGATGCGAATGGAGAAGGGGCTTTCCCCAGGAGGAACTTCGGCAATTGCCCCCAGGCGGGTGCGCTCCGGCAGAACTTCGTTGCCGTTGGCATCATAGAGGCGACCAAAGACGTCGGCATTCAGCACGGTATTCTTGGAGCGGTTGACAACTGTGCCCTCGATAAACAGGCACCTGGCCGGTATGGGGTTGCCGTTGCTGGTTACCAGGTTGGTGTATTCAGGGGTATCGGGGCAGGAGGTGACGTGGAGATCCTTAAGTTGCAGCGGGATCTTCCCAAAACCCGCTAGGAGCGCCGCCAAGACCACCCAAGCCAGACTCCAAGCAAGGGAAGAGAACCTTTGGGCTAGACGCTGCCTGTGCTCCCAAACTTGGCTCATGCTCTCTCCTCCAAGGCCTACCCCCTTAGTCTAGGGGATTCCTTGCTGGGTAAAACCCCTCTTCGGTTTGGACCCCGTCCAGGCGCTGATCCCAGGGATCGCAGGGGAGGGGCTGCTCCAGCAGACAGGCCTGCGGGACAATGCCCCACTTGGGCACGGCGGGATTTGGTAGGGAGGCCAGAAACCGGTCATAGTATCCTCCTCCGTAGCCTAAGCGCCTCCCCCAGCGATCGCAGGCCAGGGCAGGCACGAGGATTAAATCCGCCTCGCCCGGGTCGACAACGGGGCTGGTGGGGGAGGGTTCCAGCAAACCCCAGCGGTTGGGGACTAGCTCAGCCGGATTGTAGCGGTGCCAGCGCAACTGCCGCTGGGGCAAGCAGCGAGGGATCCCCCACTGCTTCTCTGGAAAAAGGACAAATAGGGATCCCAGATCCACCTCTGAGCCGAAAGCCACATAAGCCAGGATGGCTTTGGCGGCCAGGATTTGGGGACAAGAGGCCAAATGAGCCACGATCTTTTGGCTGAGAAGAGCTCGATCCAACCCCTGCCGTAGCTGGCGAAAGTACTGGCGCAGATAGGCCTTTGCTGAGGCAGGATCTGCTGTAGCGGCAGGAAGCTGAGGGAGAGAAAGTTGCTGCACAGGCCCAACGAGATTACTGGATGGCCAGCAACTCCACCTCAAAGTCCAGGGTGGCGTTGGGAGGGATCACGCCGCCAGCGCCGCGGCTGCCGTAGGCCAACTCCGGCGGGATGCGCAAGTACCGCTTACCCCCCACGCGCATCGTGGCCAGACCTTCTTCCCAGCCAGGGATCACCTGCCCTGCCCCGTAGGTAAAGGTAAAAGGTTGATTGCGCTTGTAGGAGCTATCGAAGACCGTACCATCCTGAAGTTTGCCCACGTAGTTCACCACCACCTTTTGCCCTGGCTGCGGGGAAGGCCCTGTCCCTTCCACAATGTCGTAGTACTGCAAGCCCGACTCGGTGGTGACGAAATCCTTGGCTTGGGATGGGGCGGTAACTGCCGGATTGTCTTTGGCTCGAGACAGAGCTGTTGCTGGCAGTCCAACCCCTGCCCACAGGCAAAGCAAGGCCAAGCCCACCAGCAGCACCCGTTGCGTTGCTTTCATCGGCGTTTCCTTAGCTGTTGCTGTTATGGTACCAGGATTGCCTCAGCTCCTCAGCTCGGCAAATTCGATGATTTGGCCTTGCGGATCCCGCACCCAGAAAACCAAGGGCTTCTCGGAGCGGACACTGTTGCGGATCCCTTGTTTGTTAATCCGCCTCAGGAGGGCCTTGAGAGCCTCCCGCTCATAGCTGGCGTGGCGATAGCGAGCGCTGCCGCTGCGGCCTGCCGTTGTCCCGTAGGTTGACAAAGGCCTGGAGGATGTAGCCGCATAGGGATCCGTAGAGCCAGGGATCACGTGCAGCTGCACTGCGTCAGAGAGCTGGTACCAAAGGCCAGAGGTATCGAGGGTTTTCGAGGCAGACTGGCCCTTGGCGTCAAGGCGGGAGCCAAGGCCAAGATCCCCCGGGAAGTAGACGGAGCCCAGGCTAGAGCTGACGACGCTTTGCTCATAGCCGTAGTAGTACTGCAGCGGCAGCTCCGCCTCCGGCAGCTTCAACACCTTCTCGTAGAACCCCCTTGCCTGCTCCAGATCGGGCACGATGATGGTGTAGACCCGCGGTGCGCCGCTCAAAAATGTCCACATCGCCCCGCCATAGGCTGAAAGCAGTAAGAACATTAGCCCCTTTGTGGAAAGCAAAGCCTCCAGCGGAATGAGGGGCAGCAGCAGTCCAAGGGGGCCCAACATCGGCACTGTCCGTGGGTGACTCTATAGTCCAGTATAGGACTCTCCCCTCCCAGGTGATGAAGCTTGCCCTGTTTGCCCCTACTCCCCGCGGTCGCCAGTTGGCCCAGCCTTTGCTGTCGCTGCTGCCGGAGGAGTGGCTCTGCTGGAGCAAGGCCAACTCCCAAGGAGAGCCCCTGCCTCCGCCCTGGCAAGCTTACGGGGATCCCCTACCCGGATCCCTAGCGGCAGCAGTGGCCCAGAGCTGGCCGCAGGTGCAGGGCTGTATCTTTGTCTTGCCCGTTGGGTCAGTGGTGCGGCTCATTGCTCCCCTCTTGCGGGACAAATACCGGGATCCGGCGGTGGTGGTAGTGGACGAAGCTGGCCGCTGGGCCGTCAGCCTCTGTGGCGGACATGTGGGGGGAGCCGATGCCTTGGCGCGGCGGGTGGCGGCTGCTTTGGGAGCCGAGCCCGTCCTCACCTCCGCCTCGGAGGGTCTGGGGATCCCGCCTGTGGATTTGCTGGGGGATCCCTACGGTTGGCGGCGGGGCGCTGGCGATTGGAACGAGGTGGCTGCTGCTTTGGCGCGAGGAGAGCCAGTGGCTGTTGAGCAAACCTGTGGCACGCAGCTCTGGCGGCGGGCTTGGCCGGCAGATCACCCTCTCTTGAGCACTGCTCCTAGCCAGGCGGTGGCCCAGATCCGGATCAGCGAGTATTCAACTTCTTTGGACAAGAACCAGATCCCCACTGTTCACTGGCATCCGCGGGTGCTGTGGGTGGGGGTGGGCTGCGAGCGGGGCACTGGCCGCGCCTGGCTGGAGGGATCCCTGCGGCGCCTGTTGCAGAGCCAGGGGCTGGCTTTCGAGGCCATTGCCGGCTTGGCGACCCTAGAGCTGAAACGGGATGAGGCGGGACTTGTGGAGCTGGCCCAAGCCTACGGCTGGCCCATTCAGTTTTTCTCGGCCGAGGCCCTGGCGGTGATCCCGGTTCCCCACCCTTCGGAGGCGGTGCAACAGGCGGTGGGCACCCCTTCGGTAGCGGAGGCGGCTGCCCTTTTGGCGGCCCAGCGCTGCTCAGGGGATAGCGATCCAGCCCCAGGGAGAGCTACTCTCCTCTGCCCCAAGCAGGTCTTTGCCTCCGAAAGCGAGGGAGCTTGTACCCTAGCCATTGCCTGCGCTGCCCGAGAGTATTCGCCTCGCGCCGGGCACCTGTGGCTGATTGGCACCGGCCCTGGGGATCCCGCCCAATTGACGCTGGCTGCCCGGCTGGCTTTGGCCCAAGCCGACGCGGTAATCGGCTACCAGCTCTACCTGGACTTGGTGGCGCCCCTCCTGCGCCCCGGCCAGATTTGCGAAGCCTTTCCCATCACGCAGGAGGTGCAGCGAGCGCAGCGAGCCATTGCCCTGGCCCAGCAGGGGCTGCAGGTGGCGGTGATCTCTTCGGGAGATGCGGGGATCTACGGCATGGCTGGACTGGTGCTGGAGTGCCTGGCCCGTGCCGGCTGGGATGGGATCCGCCCCTCTGTGGAGGTGCTGCCGGGGATCTCTGCGCTTCAGGCTGCTGCTGCCCGGCTAGGGGCACCCCTGATGCAGGACTTTTGCGCCATTTCCCTCTCGGACCAGCTCACTCCCTGGCCGACTATCGAGCAACGCCTGCAGGCGGCTGCCCGGACTGACTTTGTGGTAGCTCTGTATAACCCTCGCTCGCGGCAGCGCTTGGATCCCTTTCTCAAGGCGCTGCAGATCTTTCGCCGAGCCCGCTCTGCCCGTACCCCGGTGGCAGTGGCCCGCAACCTCTACCGCCCCGGCGAGACCCTCCACCTCACCACGCTGGGGGAGGTAGATCCCGAGGCGGTGGACATGTTCACCCTGGTCTTGATCGGCAACTCGCAGACCTTTCGCTACGGCAGGTGGCTAATCACCCCCCGCGGCTACCCCTTGGGCAAAACTTAAAACACCCTGAGATGCCGAGGATTCAACTGCAGCCACCGGGGAAGCTCGAGCCGCCTTTTGGTTTGGCAACGTTTTCGGGCAGTTGCCGGCGAAAATAAGTATGGCCGAACCGAGAGCTGCTACCATTGACGACGGCAAGTGGAAGAGGGATCCCCTTTTCGGATTACGATAATCTATGAGCAGTAGGGTGGCGTAGCCAAGTGGTAAGGCAGAGGTCTGCAAAACCTCTATGCGCCAGTTCGAATCTGGCCGCCACCTCTTGAAGCTGACATCCCCAGCGGGACACGCATGAAAGACAAGTTAATGTTGATGATCCCGGGCCCCACTCCCGTTCCCGAGAGTGCGCTGCTGGCCATGGCGCGGGGGCCCATCGAGCACCGCAGCAAAGAGTTCACCGCCATTTTGGAAGAGGTGACGGATGGGCTGCGCTGGCTGCACCAGACTACTTCGGATGTGTTTGTCTTTGCCTCCAGCGGTACCGGGGCGATGGAAGCCGGGATCCTCAACACCCTCAGCCCTGGGGATCGCGTCTTGGTAGGGGTCAACGGCAAGTTTGGCGAGCGCTGGGCCGAGATGTCGGAGCAATTTGGCCTGCAGTGCGAGCGGATAGAAACCCCCTGGGGCGTGCCCTATCCCGTCGAAGTCTTCCAGGAGAAGCTGGCTGCTGACCGGGAGAAGACCATCAAGGCGGTCATCCTCACCCATTCAGAAACCTCTAGCGGCGTGGCCAACGATGTGCAGGCCATTGCGGCTGCCGCCCGCGAGCATGGGGAAGCCTTGGTAATTGTGGATGCCGTCACCAGTTTGGGAGCCATGCCGGTGCCCATGGACGAGTGGGGCTTGGATGTGGTGGCCTCTGGATCACAGAAGGGCTACATGATCCCGCCAGGGCTGGGGTTTGTAGCTGTTAGCCCGCGGGCCATGGCTGCTGCCGAGCGCTCTCGCTTTCCCAAGTACTACTGGAGCTTTAAGCTTGCCCAAAAAGCCCTGCGCCAAGGCACCACTCCCTTTACGCCGGCAGTGAACCTGTTCTACGCCCTACAGGTTACCCTGCGCCTAATGCGGGCCGAAGGATTGGAGGCCATCTACCGCCGCCATGCCCGCTTGGCCCAGGCCACCCGCGCCGGTGTCAAGGCCCTGGGGCTGAAGCTTTTGGTCAACCCCGAGTCAGCAGCCAGCCCCTCGGTAACAGCCGTGCTGGCTCCGGAAGGGATCAACGCCGACACCCTCCGCAGCACCCTGAAGAAACACTTCGACATTGCCCTTGCTGCGGGCCAAGATCACCTCAAGGGCAAGATCTTCCGCATCGGCCACCTGGGCTTCGTGAGCGAGCGCGACATTCTCACAACCCTGGCTGCTCTGGAATCGACCCTGCACACCCTGGGTTACAGCGACTTCTCTCCTGGAGCAGCTCTCAAAGCGGCCGAAGAGATCTTGGCCAACCCCTAGGGATCCCTGGCCCATTCTGTAGCTCTTGACACCTAGCGACCCTCCCTTGCCCTGGCTAGAATGGGTGAACCTGCTTAACAAAAGATAAAACTCCAAAGTTTACTTCTCTGGAGAGATGCCTGGTTGAGACTCAAGGGCTGTCATGCTGATTAGTTTGCAACGGGATCCCTGTCAAACTGCTTCGGCAGCAGAGTTGCGGCGAGTGCTGCAAGGGATCGGCCCCCTTTCTTGTCCCTGGCAGTACAACTTTCACCTGCACACCCGCTGTTCGGATGGGCAAATGGATCCGGTGGAACTGGCGGAGCAGGCGCGCCGGCATGGCCTCCAGGGGCTGGCCATCACCGATCACCACACCCTGAAGGGCTACCAACAGGCCCGCGCCCACCTGGATCGCCCCGATGATCCCATCCTGTGGCCGGGGATCGAGATTACAGCCAACTTGCTGGGCTGCGAGGTGCATATTCTTGGCTACGGGTTTGATCCTGCTGACCCTGTTTTGGAGCCTTACATCCAAGGCGAGCAAGTGCCCGGCCTAGGTGCTGCTGAGGCCATTGGGGCCATTCAAGCAGCAGGAGGGTTGGCGGTATTGGCCCATCCCTTTCGCTACTGGCTGCCTGCAGAAGTCCTCGTCCCGGCAGCAGCAGCTCTAGGAATTGACGGTCTCGAAGTCTACTACGCTTACAAGAATCCGGAACCTTGGGCTCCCAGCCCAGAAGAGACGGCGATTGGGGAGGAGTTGGCCCAGACCTACGGACTCTTGAAAACCTGTGGCACCGATTCCCACGGTTCCAGCATCCTCAGGCGTATTTAGCCGGCTCCACCTAGGGGCGGGGATAGAGCAACTGACCCAGGCGGCGCAACTGCTCGGCCGTGCCCATACACAGCAGCAGATCCCCTGGCTGCAGCAAGGTGTCGCTGGTGGGTCCGCCAATAAGCTGGCCATCGGCTCGCCGAATCGCCACCACCAAAGCGCCAGATCGGGCTCGCAAATTGGCTGCCCCCAAGGTTTGGCCAACATAGGGGCATTCTTGAGCCACCAGCTCGTACTCCTCTAGGTAAAAGGTACGATCCCGACCGGACAGGATCCCATCCACAAAGTCCACCACGCGGGGGCGCAAGGCAGCTGCTGCCATCCGCTTTCCGCCCGTAATGAAGGGGGAAATAGCGTGGGTGACACCTGCCCGCTGCAGCTTTTGCAAAGCCTCTTCCGTGTTGGCGCGGGCAACGGTGCGGATGCGAGGGTTCAGGGTGCGGGCCGACAGCACCACATAGAGGTTCTCGGCATCGGTGGAGAGTGCGGCGATCAGCCCCTCGGCCCGCTGCACCCGCGCCGCCAGCAAGGTGGCATCGAGGGTGCTGTCTCCCTGGAGAGCGATGTATCCCAGCTCTTGCGCCACCTGAATAGCTTCGGCAGATTGATCGATCACCAAAAACGGCACCCCCTCTGCCTGAAACTCTTGGGCCACCTGCCGCCCAATACGCCCAAAACCGCAAACGATGTAGTGGTTGTTCAGCGCTTCCATTTGTCTCTTCCACTTCCGCCGCCGGATCTCTTCCTGAAAATGCCCTTGGATGAGGGCCTCCGTAAAGCGATTCACCATAAACCCGATGCTCAAGACCCCCATCAGGATCAAGGCCGCTGTGAACAAGCGTCCCCGATCCCCAAGCGACCTCACCTCCATAAAGCCTACAGTGGTTAGGGTGATGACGCTCATGTAAAAGGCTTCCACCCACGGCCACTGCTCCACCCCGTGGTACCAGAGAGTGCCGATGAGGACCACGCCCAGCAGCGCCCCCACACCCAATCTCAGATCGCGGCGGATGCCGGGATCTCTTTTGGCAGCTTGCAAGGGGGGACGCACTGAGGCCATGGAGCCAATACAATGGGGAGGAGGAAAAGGGTTGTTGAGCAGGCAGATGCCCGAGTACGTCAAGATCGAGTATCGGATCGACAAAAATGGGCAGGTAACGGAGACCGTGCTAAACGGCAACGGCTCCAGTTGTACGCTAGCGACTGCGGAGCTGGAAGCAGCCCTTGGAACGGTGCAAAAACGAGAGCTGCTGCCTGAGTTTCATCAGCCGGCAGAAACTGAGATAGAATCACGGGTTTCTTTGCAACAAACCTGCTGAGTCCCACCTCTACCTGCTCATTTTCTCTTCTTGCCCCTCTTGCCGGCGTTGGCAGCCCGCGCCGCCTCAACTGCTCCTTGGAACAGCCAAACGGCTAGGGGAGCGGCCACGATCAAGATGATGCTAGTGGGGCCAACGCCAAAGTCCGGCTCACCAGAAGCCAACTCGAAGATTGAGCCCACAGCGGCAATGGCGCTGACGCAGGAAACCGCTAGGAGCAGGTAGCTTTTGACAGGGGTGGTCATGGGGAACCCGTCTGGAGACTACAGTTAGGGGCTAGGGCCTGTCCAGCCTAAGAGCAAGCCGGCTAGACTTCTCTTCGCAAAAAAGCCCCCTCATCCTTGAGAGGGCTAGCTTTTTTTCTATACTACTACGGGTAGGGCTCCGCCCCAGCAGGCCGAAGTCGGGGTTGCTAGCCTACAGTTCGATTTACCCCTTGACAATGATCTTGCCAACCATTCCGGCTCCCCGATGGGGCGTGCAGTAGTAGGTGTACTCGCCCGGTGGGACATCGACAAAGGCCGTCTCGACCACTTGGCTGGGAGCAGTGAGCAGGGCCTTGTGGGAGAGCTTGGCTGCCAGGGCCGCATCGCCACCGGGTACTTTGTCGAAAACAATGTTGTGGGGATAGACCTTGTTGTTGACCCACCGAACAGTATCCCCTTGCTGGATGGTGAGGACAGGGGGATCGTAAATGAGCTGGGCCTTATCGGAGCCCATTTTGACCGTGTAGGTTTCAGCAGCAGCAGGGTTGGACAAAAACGCCCCTGCAGCCATCCCGAGCACAAGGGTGAGGAGAACAAGCTGTAGACGCTTTGCCAGGTTAAAAACAAACAACATGGATCCCTCTCAAAACGTAACAGCACTTACTCTTCTGCTGCTTGGCCACCGCTTTCCAAGCTGTGAAGCGTGCCTGGTCATGCAGGAGGAGTGACAGCTCTATCTTAACCCAACTTTAGGCATCTTTAAGCATGGAAAGCATCTTTAAAAAGCGTAGAGCTTTTTAAGCATAGGGCCTATACCCTCACAGGCTGTATCATGAGGGCAGCTACAGCAAACAGCTTTGCCAGAATCAGTTAAACTACGCGGTGGGACATCCCGGGTCTGCTCGCTGACGGCTCTTGCGAAAGCTCCCCGCTAAAGCGAGAGGCCCACGCTGCACCTACCTACTCAGCGCTGGGAGTATGTCACGTGTAGGGCGGCCATGCCTCAGATTGCCCCTGCGTTCATGGCCAGCTTCCAAGAGGCTTCTGGCAAAATCTGGACCTGCCCCATTAGCACTGCCCTAAGCTTAGGCAGACTCCTCAAGCTGGAGATGCACTACTAGGTGCAGAGGTGAAGGTTCTTCCCAGCGGCTTTGTAGCAGCTCTTTGGCTTGAGAGGGATCCGCCGCCTCCCCTAGATACCCACCACCTATACCTAGACTGGTATTGTAGGTTTTTAGGGCCAGAGGTGGGCAATTTCCCGAAGCCTAACCTCGTTCAGGAAAGCAATGCTAAAGTGCCGCTTGCGCAGCAGGCTATTTGAGGTAAATTGGCGGATTCGTAGGACTTCCTCAACAACGGACTGAATAGTGATAGCTTTTGTCAGATTGAGTTGGATCGAATGCTGTTTAACTGATTTCGAGAGTTAAGGCCTATCTCTAGAAGAAAGCCAAAACGGTTTTTTTGGCAGCATACGGACCAGCCGCTGAGATCCCTAGGGCTCTAGAGTGGGCTGGCTGTCCTCAAGGGGCCATTGGGTTAAAAGTTCTTTCCTGGGAAGGTCTTCCCAGCTTGAGCGCTTGAGTAAGCAATCCTTGCTGTAGGTAGGAGGCGCACTAGCCCAAGATAGCTTAACATGGTTTCAGAGGTGGGCCAGGCGTTACCTTACGTAACCGCAGCTAACTGACCCAGCCTCTAGAGATTGGCTCCTCTTTCCTTGCACTGCAGGCAAAAAGACAATGGTAGGCATCTTCAGGCGCTTTTTCGGCTCTCGTGGTCGAGCAGCTTCCCAAAGCTTATCAGAAACGGTTTCCCAGCCGGCCAAAAAGAAAGACAACACCTTCTTTCTCGACCCGGATGAGGCCAAGACCCTTGGCAACATCGAATACATGCGCACTCCTAGAACTGTGAAGCACACCTTTAAAGACTTTGGCTCTGGCAGCAAGATAGAGGTGGTGGAGGAGGTGTCTTCCTTGAGCAAGGTTAAGTTGACTGAAGAAAAAAGCAAAGCTCCTGAACCTGTTGCCGAACAGGGCTCCCCCACCTCCAACAGCGGCAGCGGAGTGGCCTCACGCCGCGGAGGAGGATCTGACCTAGATAGGTTCCGCGAGATGGCTCGCAGCTTACGGAAAAAGTAGGCTAGCCGCGAGTGGACTAGCGCCCAGATTCAACCCATCAATCAGCACCGAAGGGAAAGACAATGGCAATCAAGCGAGGCACCCTGGTAAGAGCCATCCGTGAGAAGCTGCAGGGCAGCTTGGAAGCCCAAGCCAGTGATCCCATGATCCCCAACTACGTCTTTGACACGGCTGGAGAAGTGGTGGAGATTAAGGGAGACTACATCCAGATTAAGTTTGGAGCTGTTCCCACCCCTCCGATCTGGCTGCGGGTTGATCAGGTCGAGGAAATTGCCGGTTAGGTTGCTCCCTGCCGGAAGAAAGAGGGAGGCAGTGGTATCTCTTGCTCCGCCCAGCCGCGAGCAACTTTTGCGACGGCGGCAACTTCTGCGCCAAGAGCGGCGTCGCCGTTTTTGGCAGGGATCCTGGCGCTTGGCCAGTTCCACAGCTCTCCTGCTACTGCTGGTGCAAAGCCTGCAGCGGCCCTACTGGCAAATTCGTCGACCAGAGCAAATTCAGGTCAGCGGTAACCACTGGGTGGATCCCGACTGGATCCGGGGGCAATTGCCTCTGACCTATCCGATAAACATCTGGCAGGTGCAGCCAGCAGCGTTGGAAAAAGCCTTGCTGGGATCCCCGACTTCCCCTTTCCAGAGCGTCCAGGTGCGGCGGCGGTTGCTGCCAGTGGGAGTTGTTGTCCAGGTGCAGGAACGGCAGCTAATTGCCCGTGCTCGCCGAGGCGACCAAACGGGTTGGGTGGATCGAGAGGGCAACTGGCTGCCCCCGGATCCCTACCGTTTCCTTGAGTCCTTGCCCGAGTTGGAGGTGCTGAGCTGGGAGAGCCACCCACCCGAGCAATGGGCGCCACTGCTCGAAGCCCTGCAACTGTCTGAAGTTCCAATCAGGGCAGTGGATTGGCACGCCGGCGGAGGGATTACCCTACACACTGAGCTGGGCAATGCTTATCTGGGGCCGCTTTCTGACCGCCTGCCCTTGCAAATTCAAATCCTCAACCAAATGCGGGATCTGGGCCGCTACTGCGAGTGTACGCCCGAGGAAATTCTCCAGATTGATCTAAGCAGCCCCAGCGTGCCCACCTTGCAGCTTACCCCTGCCGCCATGCAGAGGCGCCAGAAGGATCTGGAGCAACGCTAGACTATTCCCTTGGCTAAAGCCAACTCCATCCCGCAGGTGTGAAGGTAGCTCTGTCCCTGGCCTTGGCTGCCTGCGCTGGGGGGCTAGCTTGCAGACCAGGGTCAGAGTTTGCTGCATAGTAGTGTAGTCGTCTTACGTTGGAGGGCGGCTAGATCCTGGGGCTGCCGTGCCGCGTTTTTTTCTGATGAAGACAAGGCCAGCGGTGGAGGTTAGCCAGTTGTGGGTCGCCTACCCTGGTTGCCCACTGGTTCTGCAAGGGGTGGATCTCAGAGTTGAAGTTGGCCAGCGGGTGGGGGTTATCGGCCCCAATGGTGCCGGCAAAACTACCCTGTTCCTTGCTCTTGCGGGTCTCTTGCCCCTCCGCGCTGGGCAGATTACGTTGTTTGGGGAGCCGCTGCAACCTGGCCAATTTCGGCCCGAGGTGGGGCTAGTGTTTCAGGATCCCGATGACCAACTGTTTGCCGCCTCTGTGGCGGAGGATGTGGCCTTTGGACCGCGCAATCTCGGTTGGCCTGAAGCGGAGATTATCGCCGCCGTACAGTCAGCCCTGCAGAGGACTGGCACCCTGCATCTAGCCAATCGCCCACCCCACCGCCTCTCCAGTGGCGAAAAGCGTCTGATTGCCATCGCTGGGATCCTGGCGATGCAGCCCCAGTTGGTGCTCTACGACGAGCCGACCGCTAACCTGGATCTGCGGGCGCGACGGCAGCTAATCGCCTTTTTCCAGCAAGTAGACCACACCTTTCTGCTGGCCTCCCACGATCTGGAGCTGATCCTTGAGGTGTGCGATTGGGTGATCCTTTTGGATCAAGGCCGCGTCTGGGCTCAGGGATCCCCCAGGCAGCTGCTAAGCCAAGCCGACCTCTTGGAAGCGCATAGTCTGGAGGTGCCCCCTTCGCTGCGCTGTCAGGGAAAGAGTGGCTAAGCTGGTGACTCTGAGGAGAAGGAGTGTCAAGAACTGTTTGTTAACAGTTAACAACAGTCGTGCTTTCTTAATAAAAGCTATCACTCCAATTAAGAATATTGATTTTTATTCGGGGTGATTGGGGATATCATTCTGCTTAGGTTGGGGATCCTCGCTCTGAGCTATCTCAGCCGAATTCTCTGTATGATTTCAGCAAGGGATAGGTTGAGCTCAGAGTTGATAGCTTTGCCTTGCTGCGCGATGGCTCCCTTGAAATCCCGATGACTCCTAGTGGCTCGTCCCAACCTAGTCCGAGGTCTGTTGCTAAGCAGGTCTTTCTTGGGCAAAAAGGGGGGAGGAAGCGTCTAGGTCAGTCAGGGTTGGTTTTCCTGAAGGGATCACCAGGTGAGGCAGAGACAGAAGGATCTTCACTTGAGGTCAACGAAGTAGCCAGATCCTAGCAGCCAGCCAATCGGCAAGACAGTAGCTGCTAGGTTGAACTTCACGGTGCTTAGGAACTAGGCGTTCAAAGGGGTGGAGAGTTGATATGCCTATTGCAGTTGGAATGATTGAAACGCGGGGGTTTCCAGCAGTAGTAGAAGCAGCCGACGCCATGGTGAAGGCGGCGCGTGTCACGCTGGTGGGCTACGAAAAAATTGGCAGCGGGCGTGTCACTGTGATCGTGCGGGGTGACGTCTCCGAGGTGCAGGCCTCGGTAGCTGCCGGTTTGGAATCTGCCAAGCGGGTAAGCGGTGGCGAGGTGCTCTCCCACCACATCATTGCTCGGCCGCATGAAAACCTGGAGTACGTGCTGCCCATTCGCTACACCGAAGCGGTGGAGCAGTTTCGCACCTAGCCCGGAAGCTGGTTAACCCATCTCAGCGTAAGGAGTCCCTATGGCCATCGCAGTTGGAATGATTGAAACGCTGGGTTTCCCAGCGGTAGTGGAAGCGGCCGACGCCATGGTGAAGGCAGCGCGCGTCACCTTGGTGGGCTACGAGAAAATTAGCAGTGGGCGCGTCACCGTGATCGTGCGGGGCGATGTCTCTGAGGTGCAGGCCTCGGTAGCTGCCGGCATCGAAGCCGTGAAGCGGGTCAACGGCGGCCAGCTGCTCTCCTGGCACATCATTGCTCGTCCCCACGAAAACCTGGAGTACGTGTTGCCCATTCGCTACACCGAGGATGTGGCCCAGTTCCGCGAAGGGGTCAATGCCATTCGTCCCTTCACGCGTCCCTAGATGCGTATTGCGATTGTACGGGGTACCGTCACCAGCACCCAGAAGGATCCCAGCCTGACGGGCGTGAAGTTCCTGGTGGTGCAGTATGTCGATCTCGAAGGCCGGCCGCAGCCGGACTATGCTGTGGCTGCTGACCCAGTGGGAGCCGGCGCCGAGGAATGGGTGCTGGTCAGCCAAGGTAGCGCGGCTCGCCAACCGCGGGGAAACGAAACCCGCCCTCTGGATGCCGTGGTGATGGCCATTATTGACACCGTTAGCATTGACGGTCGCTCCGTCTACAACAAGCGCGAGCAACGCTAGCTGGGATCCTTCCCTTTCCTCTTTGATTGGGTCTAGAGGCTCACGGTTATGCCTGCTCAAACCTACGCTGCGCCGCCAACGCCCTGGTCACGTCGCTTGGCGGAGCCTACCATTCATCCCTCTGCTTACGTCCACTCCTTTTCCAATCTCATCGGGGATGTGCGCGTCGGCGCTCAGGTGCTCATCGCCCCTGGAACTTCCATCCGCGCCGATGAAGGATCCCCCTTCTACATTGGCGACGGCTCCAATATCCAGGATGGGGTGGTGATCCACGGCCTGGAGCAAGGGCGGGTCATTGGGGAAGATGGCCAGCCCTACTCGGTGTGGATTGGCAAGAACACCTCCATTGCCCACATGGCCTTGATCCACGGGCCAGCCTATATAGGCAACAACTGCTTCATCGGCTTCCGCTCCACCGTGTTCAATGCGCGGGTGGGAGATGGCTGCATCATCATGTTGCACTGCCTCATCCAGGATGTGGAGATCCCGCCGGGCAAATATGTGCGCTCCGGCTCCATCATCACCAACCAAGCTGAGGCCGACCGGCTGCCGGATGTCCAAGATAGCGATGCCAAGTTTGCTCAGCACGTTATCGGCATTAACCAAGCCCTGCTGGAGGGCTACCACTGCAGCGAGAACCTCGTCTGTATTGCTCCTATTCGCAACGAGCTGATGCAAGCCCGCGCTT
Organism: Synechococcus sp. R65.1; assembly: GCF_047461755.1. Classification (NCBI taxonomy): domain Bacteria; kingdom Bacillati; phylum Cyanobacteriota; class Cyanophyceae; order Synechococcales; family Synechococcaceae; genus Synechococcus; species Synechococcus sp. R65.1. The sequence continues at coordinate 47,053 of NZ_JANSHU010000005.1, forward strand.
CTGGTTCTTCCTCCTCTCTTGCCAATGGGCACAACGGCAGCGGATCCCTTCTAAGTCCAGAGGTGGTGGAGCAGGTGCGCGCCCTCTTGGCCCAAGGCTACCGGGTGGGCCTGGAATACGCTGATCCCCGCCGCTTCCGCGTCTCCTCTTGGCAGAGCGAAGGCCCAATCCTCGGCACCCACGAGGCCGAGGTGGTGCAATCGCTGGAAGCTCTTCTAGCAGCCCACCGCGGGGAGTATGTGCGCCTGTTGGGGATCGATCCCAAAGCCAAGCGGCGGGTGCTGGAGCAGATTATCCAAACCCCAGAAGGTCCCGCAACCCCCTCGGGATCCTCTGGCCGCCTTTCGGTGGCTATGCCAGGCTCCAGCAGGGGGGAATGGCGTCTGGAGGAGGAGATCCAAAGCCTGGTGGCCCAAGGGTACCGCGTTGGCCTGGAAGTGGCCGATGCTCGCCGCTACCGCACTTCTTCGTGGCAGACCTTGGGTACTTTCAGCGGCTCGGTCCAGGAGATCCTAACGGCTGTGCGGGCAGCCCTAGCCGAGCACGCGGGAGAGTACGTGCGCCTGTTGGGGATCGATCCCAAAGCCAAGCGGCGGGTGCTAGAGAAGGTGATTCAGACCCCCAAAGGTCAGGTGGGCAGCAGTCCGGCGGAGGCGGGCGCGGCGACAAGCACGACTTCTGCTTCTGGGGCAGGGGACAGCAGCAGCCCGGATTTGGAGCTGCAGGAAGAGGTGCACCGGTTACTGGCCCAGGGCTACCGCATCGGCTACGAATATGCCGACGAGCGCCGCTTCAAAACTTCCTCTTGGCAGAGCGGGCCGGTCCTTCGCGCTAGCCGTGGGCCAGAGGTGTTGGCCGAGCTGAGGGCGGCGCTGGCAGAGCACCAGGGCCACTACGTGCGCCTGCTGGGGATCGATCCCAAAGGGAAAAAGCGGGTCTATGAGCGCCTCATCCAGACCCCCAGTGGCAAGCCGCCCACTTCTGCGCCAGCAGCTCAAGGAGCGCCGGTGGCTGCAGTTTCCCCTCCCTCCACCCCTAGGCGACTTAGTAGCGAGGTGGTGTCGCAAGTCCAGCAACTACTTAGCCAGGGCTACCGCATCGGCACTGAACACGCTGACAAGCGCCGCTTTCGCACCTCCTCTTGGCAAAGCTGTAGCCCCATTGAAGCCACGCAATTGGACCAAGTGGTAGCAGCCTTGGAGGCCTGCCTAGAGGAACATCGCGGCGAGTACGTGCGCCTGCTGGGCATTGACCCCAAATCTAAGCGGCGGGTGCTGGAGCAGATTATCCAAACCCCTTGAGAAGTTCCGGGTTGGTTTCCAGCCAGCCCTCTAGCGATGAGAAGCACCTTGGCTTCCACTCTGCCCACCTCCCTCAGGTCCCAAGCCTGGCTTGCGCAGAGCGGTAAAGCCCACTACGTTGTCAGTGGTGAGGTAGACATAGAGGAGGAGGCAAGCATCGGCCCAGGGGTGCTGCTGCGCGCCAATCCCGGCTGCCGTATCCACATCGGGCGGGGCGTCTGTATTGGCGCGGGCTCTATCCTGCACGCCTGTGGGGGATCCCTGGTTGTGGAGGCGGGGGCTACTTTGGGAAGGGGGGTGCTGGTGATTGGGCAAGGCACCATCAGCGAAAATGCCTGCATTGGCTCGGAAGCCACGCTGCTCAACTGTTCAATACTCCGCCAGGCAGTCATTCCTCCCGGCTCGCTACTTGGGGATCCCACCTGGGGAAGCGAGGAAGAGGCGACTGGAGTAACCCAGACAGAGCCAGAAGAGACAGAGAGGGTGCAAGAGTTGCCCGCAGCCCCTGTCCAAGGGGTGTCCGAGGCCCCTCCTCCTTCTTCTGAGGCAGAGGTAACCCCTCAGGAGCAAGCAGCGGCGGAGCCAGCGCAAGAACAGAGGGGGGCAGGCAGGCTCAACGGGATCCCAGGCCGTGCCGAGCTGGAGCGGCTGTTGGGCAAGATCTACCCTCACCGTCAGGTTCTCTCCTCGCGGGATGGGCGGTTCTGAGAGCTACCCTGGCATCGAGGAAGTAGAGTGCCATGTCCACCTCTCTGGGCCTTATTCAGACGCGCAGCTTCCCCGTCATTGTCCGCGTTGCCGACGCCATGACCAAGTCGGCCGGCGTGACTCTCATTGGCTTTGAGAAGATCTCCGGCGGCTACTGCACGGCAATTGTGCGGGGGAACATCGCCGATGTGCGCATTGCCATCGAAGAGGGGATTGAAGTGGCTCGCCAGTTTAACCAGGAGGAGATCTCCAGTCTGGTGATCCCAAGGCCCCTGCCCAACCTAGAGGTGGTGCTGCCTATTAGCAGCAAGCTGTCTCAGCTGGCCCAAAGTCGGGGCTACAGCCGCCTCAGCAACCTAGCCGTGGGCCTGCTGGAGACCCGCGGCTTCCCCGCCATGGTGGGGGCTGCTGACACAATGCTGAAAACAGCCGATGTGCAGCTAGCCGCCTACGAGACCATTGGCGACGGCTTGTGTACGGTCATCATTCGCGGCACGGTCTCCAACGTGGCCATTGCCATCGATGCGGGCATGTACGAGGCAGAGCGCATCGGCGAGCTAAACGCCGTGGCCGTGATCCCACGCCCCCTCGACGAACTGGAGCAGGCCCTGCCGGTGGCCAGTTGTTTTGTTGCTCAGCCGGTTACCTTGCCCGTGGCGATCCCTCAAGCTCAGAAAGAAGAGGTACAGCGCAGCGAGAGGGCGGGAGAGCGGATCCCAGTCTATTTGGAGCCCCCAGGCACTCCCTAGGCTCACCGCTAGACAGCAAGCCAAGCAGGAAAAAAAATGCTAGGCTACTGGAAGACCTGGGTCCGTGCGGCTCGGACGCCCAAACCGTGTCAGGATCGGAAGATAGCAGCACTACGGGATGCTCTGAGCAGGCGCGTCAACCCAGGTCGCCCTTTTCCCGCAGCTGGGTTCCACGGGCACTAGCAGGGCACACCCTATGGCTGAAAAAGACAATCCCCTTGCCAACTTGGCTCAAAAGGCCTTCTACTTCGGCATGGGTCTGGCGGCGCTAGTTGCCGACAACGTCCCCAAGGTGGCTGGGAATGCCAGAGACCGCCTGCTGGAGCTGCGCAAGCAGGTACAGGTTCTAGTAGATGAATTGGTAGAGCTGGGGGCAATGAGAGCCGAGGAGGCGCGAGCCTACATGGACGCTATTGCCGCCACTGTCAGCCGCAAGGAAGAGGGAAAGGCTGCCGGTGGCCCCCGCAGAATCACCATTGAAGATATGGGCGAGGCAGAGGCAGAAGGGAGCACTGCCATTGAGCTGTCAGAGGCAGCTCGACTGCGCCAGCGGATTGCTGAGCTGCAGGCAGAATTGGAGCGGATCAAGAAAGAGGCCGGTAAAGCCTAGCTTGGCAGAGTATACAGGTTGCACTGCAAAGGCCAGCTTGAGCTCTAAGTAACGCGTCCTGGAGGACTCGAACCCCCGACATCCGGTTTTGGAGACCGACGTTCTACCAGCTGAACTAAGGACGCACTAGAGACTAGCTTTCTATCTAGCCTAGCAAGTTTCCCTGTAGCTTTAAAGGGCCTCCTCCTGGAGATCTTCCTTGGCTTTGATGCGCGTGGCTTTGCCTACTCGCTTCCTCAGGTAGAAGAGCTTGGCGCGGCGCACTTTGCCCCGCCGTAGCACCTGAATGGACTCGATGCGCGGCGAGTGAACTGGGAAGACGCGCTCCACGCCAATGCCCTGGAAAACCTTGCGCACGGTGATGGTGCGGTTGAGACCCGCATGGCGCATGGCAATGACCGTGCCTTCAAAAGTTTGCACTCGCTCTTTGCCACCTTCTTGAATGCGTACCCCCACCCGCACCTGATCCCCAACGTGGATCTCAGGTAGGTCCGGCTTCAGGTATTCCGCCTCCACAAGGCGGAGGATGGCCTCGGGGTTGATGCGAGCGTTCATGGCTTTCCCGCGCTCTCAGCGGCTAACTATCGTAGCAATCCCCCTGCTTTTTGTACAGGTCTCGAAGGGCCGGACGACCCCGGAGCTCAAGACTGCGTTGGCGCCCCTCTCTTTGCTAGATAGGCTAGATTGTAGGCTCTTGTGAGAGGCGGGAGACGCCGTGAAGCCCCAGACGGGATCCCTGCCCCCTGCCAAATCTGCAGACCAACCCCTGCTCCAGCCCGAACCCCCTAGGAAAGGGTGGCCTACTGGCTGGATTCTCTTGGGTCTGCTGCTGGCTAGCTTGGGAGGGGGTGGTATCTTGGTTCAGCGGTACCTCCAGCAGCAGAGGGTACAGCGCCTACAAAGGTTGACGGTGCCCGTCGAGGTAGTGGATCTAGTCCAACGGCTGCGGGTAAGCGGCCAGGTGCAGCCCATTCGCCAGGTGAATGTTGGTCCTCGGGAGGCGGGCCGTTTGGCGGAGCTATTGGTGGATCAGGGAGATGAGGTGGTGGCAGGGCAGGTGCTAGCCCGGATGGACTACGGCGATCTAACTAGCGGCATTCGCCAAGCCCAAGCCCGCATCCAAGAGCTACAGGCCCGCCTGGCGGAATTGCAAGCCGGCGAGCGACCCCAGGTCATCGCAGCAGCCCAGGCCAGGGTGGATGCGGCGCAGGCGCAGGTGAGTTTGGCCCAAAAGGAGCTGGAACGGATTCAGGGGCTGGTGCAGGAGGGGGCTGTAGCCCGCAGCGAGCTGGATCAACGCCTAGCTCGCTTGGAACAAGCGCAAGCGGACTTGCAAGCTGCCCAACAAGAGTTGGAGCGATTGCGGTTAGGTAGCCGCCCAGAAACGCTGCAGCAGATCCAAGCCCAGATTGCCCAGGCCCAAGCCGAGCTAGCCCAGCGGCAATCTCGCCTAGCTGAGGCCGAGATCCGGGCGCCCTTTTCCGGTGTGGTGGTGCAGCGCTTTGCCGAGGTGGGATCCTTTGTAACTCCCACAACCGCAGCTTCCGACGCTACTGCTGCTTCCTCTAGCTCCATCCTGGCGTTGGCCCAGGGGATCGAGGTGCGAGCGGAGGTGCCGGAGGCGCAGATTGCCCAGGTGCGGGTGGGACAGCCGGTGGAGATCCGATCCCTGGCCTATCCGGATCGAGTGGTACGGGGACGAGTGAAGCGGATTGCCCCTGCCACGGTGGTGGTGCGGGAGGTCACCGTCTTTCGGGTCGCGATCGAGCCGGAGCAGGAGGCAGACTTTCTGCGCATTGGCATGAACGTCTCGGTGGATTTTCTCGGGGAGCAGCAACCCCAAGCCCTCACGGTGCCCTCGGTGGCCATCCTGCGGGAGGGGGGCCAAGAGGGGGTAATCCTGTTGGATCCGCAAACCCAGCGGCCTGTCTATCGGCCAGTAGAAACGGGCCTCACCCAGGGAGGGATCACCCAGATCCTCTCCGGCCTGCAGGCGGGGGATCGGGTCTTTACGGCGCTGCCGCCAGGAGTAACCCTGCAGAGTTTGCTTCCACAAGAGCGCCGTCCTAGCCGAAGTGGGAGAGTTAGGTCGCACCCATGAGCTTTCTGGTTGCAGCCAAAATGGCCTGGCAAATGGTGCGACGGCACCGCTTGCGCACAGGCTTGAGCATGCTGGGGATCCTCATCGGCAACGCGGCAGTGGTAGCCATTGCTGGCTTTGGCCATGCTGCCCAGGAGCTGGCCGTGGATCAGTTTCGGGCTTTGGGCACCAATTTGCTGATTGTCTTCTCTTCCAGCTTTGGCCTAGCGGATGCCAGCAACGTCCGTCCTCTTACCCTCGACGACCTGCGGGCGATTGCTGCGGAAGTGCCTGCGGTATCGGCAGCTGTCCCCAGCCTGGCGGTCAATGTGCGGGCTGTGCGGGGCGGGGTGGATCGCCGCTATGAGGTCATAGGCACCTGGCCGGAGTATTTGTCGGTGCTGAATTTAGAGGTCGAGGAGGGCCGCTTCCTCTTGCCAGCGGACATTGAGGAGCAGCGCCCGGTGGTAGTGCTGGGCAGTGAGGCCGCCCGCGAGCTGTTCGGCTTGGATCCCGCCGCCGCTATTGGAGAGACGCTGCTGCTCAACAACTTGCCCTTTGAGGTAGTCGGCATTTTGCGCCCCAAGCCAACAGTGTTTGGCAACAACGATGCCCGCCTGTTTCTGCCGGTAGACGTGGTGGCCAACCGCTTTGTTGGACGGCGCTCTCCCTATGGCCTGGAGTTGACGGCCATCTTTGTCTCAGCCCGCTCCGAGGCAGATTTGCCGGCTGCCGAGTTCCAGATCCGCAACCTGTTGCGCCAGCGGCACCAACTGATAGGAGAAGATGACTTCGTCATCCGCAACCAGAAAGTGTTGCTGGATGGGGCAGCCAGGATTTTAACTCTACTGCGGGTACTGCTGAGCGGCACAGCGGCGCTCTCGCTGCTGGTGGGTGGGGTGGGGATCATGAACGTGATGTTGATCTCGGTGGCAGAACGCACCCCTGAGATTGGCTTGCGCAAGGCAATTGGGGCCGACAGTCGGCAAATTTTGCAGCAGTTTGCAACCGAGGCTATCCTGATTGCCGTCAGCGGGGGAGTGGCCGGGATCCTCCTCAGCAGCGGCCTCCTGGTGGCAGTGCGAATGTTTACCCCTTTGGCCACGACTGTCGATCCCGTGGCAGTGGTCATATCTTTTTCCCTCTCGACGGGGGTTGGACTGGTCTTTGGCATTTTCCCCGCCCGCAAAGCGGCGCAACTGGATCCCATTGAGGCCCTGAGAGCCTGAGATCCACCGTCTGTGGGATAGTAGGTGTGAGGTGCCCGCTGTTCGCTCAGGAGCTTTCCCTTGGTCAAAGAGCGAGTAGAGGTAATTGTCCCAGCCACTACCGCCAACCTGGGGCCAGGGTTTGACTGCATGGGTGCAGCCCTGCAGCTCTACAACCACTTCCAGTTTCGCGAGATCCCTGCTGGACTCAGCATTCACTACCGCGGCGGCGATCCTATCAGCCAGGGCAAGGACAACTTGGTGTATCGCGCCTTCTGCCGGGCCTTTGAGCTGCTGGACAAGCCTGTGCCGGGAGTGGAAATTGAGATTACCCTCAACGTGCCCCTGGCGCGAGGGCTGGGCAGTTCTGCCACTGCTATTGTCGGCGGCCTGCTGGGAGCCAATGCCATTGGATCCCTTAACCTAGCCTCCGAGACCCTCCTCCAGTTAGCCATTGTCCTCGAAGGTCACCCCGACAACGTGGTGCCCGCCCTTCAAGGCGGCTGTCAGCTCTGTGTGCAGGGACAGCAAGGGCAGTGGGTGTTCTGCCCGGTGGAGTGGCACGAGCGCATTGGGATTGTGGCAGCGGTGCCTAACTTCAAGCTCTCCACTCAGGCAGCCCGCGAGATCCTGCCCAAGTCCGTCAGCTTGGCCGATGCCGTTTTTTCCAGCAGCCATCTGGGGCTGCTCATCCGCAGCTTGCAGTCGGGGCGGGTGGACTGGCTGAGGGTGGCTTTGCAGGATCGGCTGCACCAACCGGCCCGCATGGAGTTGATCCCTGGTTTCAAGGCAGTCCAGGAGGCAGCCCTGGCTGCAGGAGCCTACGGAGTGGTGATCAGCGGGGCTGGGCCTACCCTCCTGGCGTTCTGTGCGCCTGAGGAGCGAGAAGGGGTAGGAGCGGCCATGGTCAGCGCCTGGGCCCAGCTAGGTATCGAGGCAGAAGCGAAACCCCTGAGTTTGGATTGGCAGGGGGGAAGAGTAATCATCCACTCTAGAGATGAGGAGCTATCTGAGAGATAAACGTCGTCCCTGGTGCCCCACACCGCTAGCCCAAGCAGAGCGGGCAAGGGTAGGACGGACAGCAGAGCTGTCTTCTTGCAAGAGCAAGCTGGAGGCCTTCTTGGGTCAGCAGGACGGAGTCCGTAAGTCGCGCTTCATGCTGGGCTAGGAAGGAGTTAAAGAGGCAAGCGCTCTGTTTGCCCCGATTTTCCAGATTTGCTCTTTGTTGGCTAGGGAGGCAAGCAGCTTGCTCGGCAGGAGGAGATTTTAGCGGCGCCAGCTAGTAGCCATCAGGCAGTTGCTCTAGCAACAAGCCGGGGGAGCTAGGCTTAGAGTCAAATTCAGTTGAGGATGAGACGGGGCTACAGGTAAGATCCATGGGGGTAAACCCCAAGGGGAAGCTCTAGACTGACAGAACAAGGAAGGTGGCTGCGCTGAGGATTGGGTAAGTAAGGTAAAACAGAGAAAAAAAGTTGCCAGGGGAGTCATTGTACCAGCTATGGTTTCGTAGCTATTGGAGCTAACGATCTGGAGGTTTTAGCTTGAAGCCTTCTGAAGCAGGTAGTCGCTGTTTGCTGAGCTTTGTGGGGAAGCGTAACATCTTATCCTAAGTTGTGACGGAGCTGAAATGTCGGTTCTGGGGAGCGCTTGTTTTCCCTAGAATGGGATCGCCAGCCTGGTTAGAATGGGATCGCTAGCCTGGTTCACTCTTGCAGTTTAGCCCTTACCCTAGGCGATGGACGATGCCATGACTCCTGAGATGATACGTCAATTTTGGTCTTTGGTCAGCGAGATCGGCAGACCGGATTGGCTGAATCAGCGTGACGATGACTTGGTCAATCTCCTCCTGAATGCCTGTCAGAAAAGATATGCCCTCAGCACGGTCGATACCTCAGTTCTCAACCGTTACATTACTCTCCGCCTGCCTCTAATCCGCGAAATTGTTGTGGACTAAAGCAAGGTAGGAAACTTTTTTCTTGTCATGGCGATTGCACGGATTACTTTGCTCGTCTACGGGGTACTGCTTTTGGTAGGCGGAGTGGTCGGTTATAGAAGAGGCAAAAGTCTCAAGTCTTTAGTTGGAGGTTTGGTGGGAGCTGTTCTCAGCGGAGCTAGCTATGGCCTCCTGGGAGCGGATCCCCGTTGGGGCCTAGGCTTGGGCTTAGGGACGGCGGCGCTGGGATCCCTTCTTTTTGCCTTGCGCTACCGCAAAACTGGCAAATTTCTGCCCGCTGGCCTGATGTTGGCCGTGAGCTTGACGGCTGTTCTTCTCTTGGGCTTAAGTTTCGTTGAGGTTCTCCCCAGTCCTAGGGGGTGAGGATTCTTCCACAGCTTGTAACTAGAGGAGCTTCCTACCACAAGGCGGTCTATCCCTGTCGCGGCAGCGGCGCGGAGTGTCTGCCAGGGAGCCTGCGCTGCCTTTTTTGGGCAGGTTTGGGCTGCTGGGCGTCCTTGCTCTAGGCTGAGAGCTCAGCGGGGAGCGACGCGATAGAAGCGAGTGGTGGTCGCCCATTCGCGGGCAGGGATCTTCTCGACGAGGATGGCGCGGGCGATGGCGTCGCCTAGTCTGGATCCCTCCACCTGCACCCGGGCAAAGGAGCCACTCTCTTCAAAAGCAACGATCTCCTGGAAGTTGAGCGGCCGGGGGGAGGCCACCGCCAACACTTGGGCTTGGCCAAAGGGCGGGGCAATGGTCAGGCGGTAGCTGGCGCCAGGGGGTGGGAAGGTGCGCACTTCGCCGGCCCGCAGAAACTCCTCTCCACCCGAGAAGGGATTGGGCAAAATAAGGTGAGTGCGTCCATCGGCTTGGATGCTAAACAGGTAGACGTAGGCGTCACGGTTGGTACTGAGAGTCAGGCGAATCGGCTCGCCAGGCCGGTAGATGGGGTTAGAGCCGCGCCGATCCAGCTCCAAGGTCACCTGCAAGTCGGAAGGCACAGGGTTGACGAGGATGGAGCGGGCCCCGGTTTCTAGGCGAGTGTCAGCTAGTTGTAGCCTTGGCAGCGAGGGGTAGATGCCTAGCGTTTTGGGAAAAACAGCGGCGGTGGGCGCCACCGACAGCCCCAAAGCCAGCGGCAGGAAGAGCAGTTTGGCGTCCATGGTTCGACCTGACATTCAGTGGCTATGTTCAGCCTAGGAAGGGGCAGAGTTTTACTGGAGCGAGCTTCGCGCAATCTCAGATCTCCTGCTGAGGCAGTTTCCCTTGCTGCAGATGGCAGGCTCAGGGGGAAAAGCGCTGAACCGCTTCTCACATTTGGGTGGGAAAACTGGGAGATCCCAGCTAGAAAGGGCTAAGCTGCAGATCAGGGATCAACCTTGCCTATGGCCAGCGACAGTTACCAAGAAGGCATCGCAGCGGTTCAGGCGGGCGATTTTCCGGCTGCCATTCAAGCATTTCGCCGGGCAGTTGCCGAGGATCCCACCCATACAGAGGCTCGCTACAAGCTGGCCTGGGTGCTGGGTATGAGCGGCTATCTGGATCCAGCCCTGGCCGAACTGGAGGCGGTGGTGGCGGCGGATCCCGGCCATGTTGCAGCCCACTACAACCGGGGGGCCCTGCTGTTGCAAAAGGCCCAACTGGAAGCAGAGGTCGAGGGCCAGATCGATCTTGAGGTGCTGCGGCGGGCAGAAGAGGCTTTTCAAACGGTGATGCGCTTGGATCCTACAGATCAACGGGCCTACGCCTTTCTCACCTTGGTCAGGCGGGCGATCCGCAACTACCATAGCCGCAGGGATGAGGAGGCCAGGATCCCCTAGCTTGGCTGTCGCCCGCACCCCGGTTGCAGCTTCTCTACCAACTAGCGACGGACGCCAATGTGGAAAACCAGGTCACCGCAGGCCCAAGCCTACGGCTCGAAGGGCGTAAGCGGCTTCGGCCCGGGGGAGATCCTAAGAATTGAGTGGAGGAATCTCAAGGTCAGACGAGAATGCCGCCGAGGTACGCAATTGCGGGGCCTCGGAAGCTTGGGAGCTTGATCCCTGGCTAACCTTGGAGATATCCACCATCGAGACCAGCCCTTGCAGGGTGGCAGGGATGGAGCGGGGATCCATAAAAATGACCTTCGAGCTGGGGCTGCTGCCCACTTTGAGGCCCATATCGATGTAGCTTTGGGCCATCAGGTATTGCAAGGCGTTGGCTGCCTCGGGGTGTTCTTGCAAGGCAGCGGCAATGGTTTTGATGGCCTCTGCTGTACCCTCGGCCAATAGCAGCCGCTGTCGCTTTTCGGCTTCTGCCCGCAGGAGTTGGGCCTTGGCAGCCCCTGCCGCCTGGTTGATGCTGGCCTGCTGTTCCCCCTCTGACCTGAGGATGGCGGCCCGCTTCTCCCGCTCGGCAGCCATTTGCTTTTCCATCGAGTCCTGCACGGTTTTGGAGGGTTGAATATCCCTGACTTCCACGCGCGTGATCTTGATCCCCCAGGGATCCGTGGCCTCGTCCAGTTCGGCCAGAAGGCGGGCGTTGATCTCGGCGCGCGAGGAAAAGGTCTGATCCAGGTCCATGCGGCCAATCTCAGCCCGCAGCGCCGTCAGCACCAAGTTCACCAAAGCTCGCTGCACATCTTCTACCGCATAGCGAGCCTTGATCATATCCGTGATGCGCCAGTAAACCACTGCGTCGGCCATTAGTGAAACATTATCGCTGGTGATGCACTGCTGCGGCGGCACGTCCAGTACCTTCTCGCGGATAGTTTCCTGGAACACAATCCTGTCGATGGGGGGAAAGATGACGTGCAAGCCGGGTGTTAGCTTGCGGTGAAACCTACCCAGACGTTCTACCAGTGCCTCATAGCCCTGGCTAATGATCTTGACAGAGCTGAACAGGTAGCCGATAAAGATGAGGGCAACGGCGGCTGGGATGACCGGCATACGACTCTTCTCCTGACAGAGAGTTCAGCCCCTATTCTAGACGGTTGCTGGAACTGATCCCTTCACCTCGATACGCCTGAAGGCTATCTAGTAGAAAGCCTGCGGGAGGATCCCTTCTTATGAAACTAAACAGCAAGAACCTAGAAGTTGGCTTAAACAAAATTTACGATGTCATTATTGCTGGCGGTGGCGCGGGGGGGTTGTCGGCAGCCATTTACTTGGCCCGCTACGGCTTGAGCTGCTTGGTGGTGGAAAAGGGCAGAGGCCGCTCTTTTTGGATGCAGGACTTGCGCAACTATTTGGGCCTGCCGCCAAACACGCCAGGACGAGAGCTGTTGCGACAAGGAAGGGAGCACGCCCTTAGCTTGGGGGTGGACTATCTAGGGGGCTATGTGGAAGATGTTACAGATGAGGGGGAGCTTTTTGCTGTCAAGGTCAAGGTGGGGAAAGTCAACAGTGTCTACCCTATTTTTCGCAGCAAGTATTTGATTGCGGCAACAGGTATTATTGATTATCTGCCTCAATTGGCTGATATGCAGAATGTTTACGAATATGCAGGCTACTCGCTCCATGTCTGCATGATCTGCGATGGCTATGAAATGCGGGATCAGAAAGCAGTATTGATTGTCAATTCAGAAGATCGGATTAATACAGCTTTTGTCCTCAACTGGTTTACGCCTTATATCTCGGTGTTAACCCATGGCTTGTGCTCGGTTGGCCCCGAGATACGCAAAAAGCTGGCAGATCATGGTTACCCTCTCTACGAAGCTCCCATTCGTCGCTTTCTTGGAGAAAACCACCAGCTGCAAGGAGTAGAGCTGGAGGACGGCACCTACATCGAGGCTACTACTGGCCTGGTAGCCATGGGCGCCAAGTACCACAACGGCTATTTGAAAGGGATCCCCGGCTTGACATGGCAAGGGGAGAACCTGCTCACCGATGAATGGTGCCGCACTTCCCACCCGCGCCTGTTTGCAGTAGGAGATTTGAAGCAGGGCCTCAACCAGGTGGCGATTGCCGTGGCTGATGGAGCGCTGGCCGCCACGGCCATCTGGCGGGACATCCGCCGATCCTCACCTCCCCGTAAGTGGGAAGAGCGCCTGCACTCAATTTAGGCTTACCCTACTTGCTGCAGGGAGTGGTGATAGTCTTTTGCTCTGTAGTTGTTGTGAAAACCTTGGCAACTCCATGCATTTTCTGAAGGCGGTGATCTTTTTTTTGGCTTTCCTCTTGGTGGGTCTATATTACGGTGCTGCGGGGGCCCGCCCTCTTTTCAACCTCAACCTCACCTCGACTCTAGGATACAGTCCCGTTCTCCCAATTGAGAGTGTTCGCGTTCTGCAAGGCAGCCATCCGCAAGAACTACTCATTTATCTATCGGCTCCCTCTGCTGCTTGGGTCTATCAAGAGCGGCTGAACGGGCATTATCTAATCGACATTCCCTATGCTGTAATCACTCATTCCACAAGGGTTGAGGTTGCCAAGGAACTGCCCTATCAACTCAACTGGGGCAACCAAGACCAGCACACTGGGCGTCTGTTGATTACACCCGCGCCTGCTTATGTACAGGTGTTTCTACAGCATGGCTGGGTTCCAGATCCTAGCTTTCTCGACCCAGCGGAAAATAGCCAGCCCTTGCAACTGCCTTTGGAAGCAGTGCTGGGGCCTTTGTTGGAGGTGCCGGCCCGTTCTGCCTTCCTCACGATTGACGATGGGCCTTGGCCTCAGTCCACCCCTCGCCTTTTAGAGGTTTTGGATCAGCTACAGATTCCGGCCACCTTCTTTCTTATCGGCACTCATGTTTCCCAATTTCCAGAGTTGGCCCAGTCCATTCAAGCTCACCACCACACGATAGCCAACCATACCTTTACCCATGATTATCGACGTCTCTACAGCAGCAACGAGATATTTTATGCCGAGGTGGAGCAGACAACCGAGCTGATGAAGAGGCTGGGCTTGGATCCTCAGCTGATTGTTCGGCCACCGGGGGGCTTTCCCCTAGATCCAGCTTTACGCCACTCTTTGGAACAGGCGAGGTATCAGGTTGTTTACTGGAACATTAGCCCTGAAGATGCCTATGCCGACCAAATACCGGCCCAGCTGGTGGAGCGGGTTCGCGCTCAGTTGCAGGCGCTCAGGAACTCGGAACAACCGCTAGTTTTGCTGCTTCATGACCGCTGGCCCCATACCGCTGAGGCCCTGCCAGGTATCGTGGCTGCCGTTGAGGAGGCAGGCTATCGCTTTTTGCCCTGGCCGACTTCTAAGAATGCTGCCTGATATTCTGGATGACGATTGAATCCAAAGGAGCAGTCAGTTTTTGGGGGAGGAGGGGGAAGCATGCGCAAGCTTATAGTAGGGGGAGCGGCCTTGGCTTTGGCCCTGCCAGTCGCCTCAGCTTCCGCCTATTCCCAGCCGCTGCTGCCGCTATTGCCTGCTGCCTCTGCAGGCAGTACTGCTCGCGAGGGAGTTGTAGCCCTGTTTCGTCAGTCCATCTGGTGGGATTTTATCCGCGGCAATCGTGGGGAAAACCTGCGCTTGTTCCCTGCTCAGTTGCTCTCCTCCTCGCAGCAGGGAGTGGTGGCCGTGTTTGAGATCCAGCGGCAGCCGACGGTGGAGCCCGTGGTGCGCGTGCTCAGCTTTGACCATCAAGGAGGGTACGATTTTCGTCTGCTCCACATGGCTGAGCCCATCCCAGGTCGGCTAATCGAGGCTCAGCTGCGCACTGACATCACACCCACTCCCCAGCCCAAGTTGGTGCTCCTCACTGAGCGAGGGGGAATCAGCCTGCTGCGGTCGGTTCTGATCTTAGAACACCGAGCAGAGGGGCTTGTGCCGCTGCTGAGCGTAACAGATTTGAACAACGCCAGCCTGCGGGTCAGTCCCCAGGGGATCCTAATCCTCTCCAGTGCCCCGGGAGCTAGCCGCGACTTGCGGGCTACGCTCTACCAGTGGGAGGGAGATGGCTTTGTCCGCCGCGATCTCTAGCCACCGCTCTAGGGTCGTAGGTGTCTATGACCAGGAAGCTGTTGAGCCCGCCAACAGGCCCCTAGGCTGGGGGCTTGGCCCACCTGCCAAAGAAACAGGCTCTCTGCTCCCAGGGGATGGATGCTCCAGGGATCCAGGCCAGCCCCAAACCAGCCGTAGGGATCGACAGGGGCGGGCTGGCCGGAATTGGTTTGGTCAAAGCGGCGCACCTCAAAGTGGAGATGGGGCCCGCTGGCACAGCCGCTTTCCCCTGACAGGCCAATCACCTCCCCAGCTGCCACCCTCTGCCCCTCGTGTACCCGGATTTGGCTGAGGTGGGCGTAGAGGGTTTCTAGGCGGATCCCGCCCGGGGATTCCCCTTCGTGCAGGATGCGCACCCGCAGCCCTCTGACTGGACGGCTCAGGCTGGGGCAGAAAAACTCTGGCTCCGGACGCGCTACAGTAACTCGTCCAGGGGCGGCGGCCAGGATGGGGGTGCCTACCGGCATGGCCCAGTCGTAGCCGGCATGGCCATCGCTTTTGCCACAGGGGTGCTGGGGACTGGGAGTCCAAACCTGGCCCTGGCCGCTGACAAACCGGCCATTGCCGTCTTCCTTCCCCAAAGGCAGGTCGTGGTCGAAGAGGTTGGTGACCGGGAAGTCACCGATAAAGGGTTTGTGCAAAAGCGGCCACTGGGGCGGCGGCGGGTCCCCTTGGACTTGACGATAGCTCTCTAGTTGCCGCCGGTAGCCTTCCAGCTTCTGAAGCTGAGCGGGATCCTGCAACTGCTGCCGCAAAAGATCCACCAAGCGCAGGGCCTGAGCCCAGTCCCGGCGCTCCACAGCCCGGCTCAACTGGGCGTAGACTCCCCTCAGGACTTCCTGGGACACGGAGGAAGGGGGCCTCTGGGGAAAGCCAGGCAGAATGTTTACGAATTGATACAATAGGCAGCAAAGTATCAGTAGGCATACCTTGAGCAGACTAGGCGGTTTGGCTCGGGTGCCACTTTCCTTTTTGCCACCCGCTTTTCTCCTCAGCCCCTGCCCAAGCTGTGGGAAAGCGCAGTGGCTCTGACCAACCACCCCGCGGGAGCTTCTCATGCGTTGGCTGTTATCCTCTGGTGTTCTGGTTAGCTTGCCTTTCCAGTTTTTTAACAGGCGAGGTGTTCTCCTTTGGTCTGGGTCAATCTGGCAGTGGTTGGAAGCTTTGGCGCTAGGCTTGCACATTCTCTCCTTGCTCTTCGGCCTAGTGGGCCTACTTTGGGTAGTACCGCATCCCGAGTGGGTGGCCAGTTTGCCTCCCATTGGCCTACAGGCCTTCTCTTGGAGCATGGGCAACGGCGGCGTTGCCTACATGGTGTCTGGGGCGCTGGCGGCAGTTCTAATGGGATCCCGCCTCCTGGGGGTGCGACGCCTGCTGATGTTCTTGATCCCAGCGGTGGGCATCTCCCTAGCCAGCGAGCTGCTGGGCACCAGCACTGGGATCCCCTTTGGTGACTACGGCTACCTCAGCGGCTTGGGCTACAAGATTGCCGGCTTGGTTCCCTTTACAATCCCTCTGTCCTGGTTCTATGTGGGGTTATCGGCCTACCTGTTGGCGCGGGTGGCTCTGCAAGCGGGGCGCCACTGGCTAATCCACTTTGAAGCCATTCTGTTGGGAGCGCTCTTGCTCACTGCCTGGGACTTTGTGCTGGATCCGGCCATGACCCGCGGCCTGATCCCCTTCTGGACCTGGTTTCAGCCAGGGCCGTTCTTTGGCATGCCGCTGCAAAACTTCGGCGGCTGGATGCTGACAGGGACTGCCTTTATGACCGTGGCCAACCTCCTCTGGGGGAAAGATCAGCCTGTCCTTAACCGCCGCCAGTTGCTGGGGCCGCTGCTGCTCTATGGGGCCAATTTTGCCTTTGCCCTACTGGTAAGCCTGGGATCTGGCATTGTCGCGCCAGCAGGGTTGGGCCTGCTCCTGGGACTGGGGCCAGTCCTGGGGTTGTGGTGGAGCGCGCCGCCAGCTCTTCCCTCTCCTTCCGAGGGAGCAAGCGGGAGGATTGCCGGTGGGCGGGGGTGAAGTAGGCAGCTTAGTCGAATTTTCGCAGGGATCCCGGCCCCGTCTTCTTCGGGCTGCCCTGCCACAGGCCAATCACCAGGCAGACCACCCCCAGGTTGATGGCCACATCGGCCACGTTAAACACGGGGAAGCCAATCCAGACGAAATTGAAAAAATCCACCACGTAGCCGTTGAGAAAGCGGTCGACGCCGTTCCCCACCGCTCCCGCCCAGATGAGGCCATAGCCCACCTGCTCCCAAAGGTTGAGGCTGCTGCTGCGCAGGGCCAGGAGCGCCAGGGCTATT
This sequence comes from Synechococcus sp. R65.1, assembly GCF_047461755.1. Classification (NCBI taxonomy): domain Bacteria; kingdom Bacillati; phylum Cyanobacteriota; class Cyanophyceae; order Synechococcales; family Synechococcaceae; genus Synechococcus; species Synechococcus sp. R65.1. The sequence continues at coordinate 63,884 of NZ_JANSHU010000005.1, forward strand.
GCCACCCCTAGCGAGACCCACTTGAGAAACTCCGCCGAATCGGCAAACAGACTCCAGGCAGCACCGGTGTTTTCCACGTAGGTGAGGTGGAACACCCCTGGCCATAGCTGGATCTCCGGGCCCGGCAGCAGCCGCTCCACCGCCCAGCGCTTGCTCAGCTGATCCAAGGTCGTCCCCAGGATCCCGACCAGCCAAAAGCCTTTGTTCTTCATGCTGCTTGCGCTCCCCGGCGGTTTGCTGGCCCAGATAGGTACCTTTCCCCTCGGCTGAAGAGTTGCAGAGCCTGCTGGGAGATCCAAGCGGCGAAAACAAAAGCGCCTGGCTGGGCCAGCCGGACAGGGATCCCAATGGCTACCGCCCCCGTTGCTCTAGAGATCGGCGCAGTTCGCTAGCCATCTGCAGAAACTCCCGGGGGCTACCCGCCTTGCCGTAGGAGGCGCGATCTTGAACCTTCTTGCCACTGCCCTGGCGGGTGTGGGTGCTGAGCAGAGAGCTGGCCATCTCCAGGAACTTGGCGGGGTTTCCCTCGCTGCTGCCCCGCATCACAAAGGTTTGTCCAGCACGAGTTACTGCCATGGCTACCTTGACTCTCAGAAAAGAAATACTCGTTCACATCTTCCCACAAGGGATCCCCAGTCGGCCAGGCCCGGTGCTCTCTGAGCCTCGTTAGAGATAGCCACGGCTTCTGAGACTTTGCATAACCAGCTCAATGCATTCGGGGATGCTCTGTTCGGCAGTTTTGCAGACCACCTCTGGGCATTCCGGCGGCTCGTAGGGATCGTCAATGCCGGTAAAGTTCCGAATGAGGCCTGCTCGCGCCTGGCGATAGAGACCCTTGACATCGCGCTGTTCGCACACCTCTAGGGGGGCATCCACAAAGACTTCGATAAAGTTGCCGATCTGCTGCCGCACCTCCTGCCGCGTTGCCCGATAGGGAGAAATGGCCGAGACCAGCACGATCACGCCGTGGCGAGTCAGCATCTTAGCCACAAAGCCAATGCGGCGGACGTTCTTGTCCCGGTCTTCTTTGCTGAAGCCCAGCCCTTTGGTGAGGTGTTGCCGCATTAGGTCGCCGTCAAGCACTTCCACCGGCAAACCCAGAGCTTGCAACTGTTGGGCCACGCCGCAGCTAAGGGTGGTTTTGCCCGCCCCACTTAGCCCTGTAAACCAGACTGTTACCCCCCGCCGCCCCATGGGTAGGCATTCCTCGTCCTCGGGCTTCGCTAGAATAGCATCCCCAGGGCAGAGTGATACACTCGAGACGCTGTCTCCATTTTTCCCCTGCCGAGCATGTCCCCGCCAGGCTTCTCTCCCCCTGACACTCTCCCAAGCCCTGCAACCGCTGCCGAGCTGTTTGAGCGGCATGTGATGTCCACCTATGCTCGCTATCCCCTGACCCTAGTGCGCGGGGAAGGCTGCCGGGTCTGGGACGAAGAGGGGCGGGAGTACCTGGATTTTGTGGCAGGCATTGCCACCTGCACGCTGGGCCATGCCCATCCTGCCTGGATCCAGGCGCTGACGCAGCAGGCGCAGCAGTTGCACCATGTCTCCAACCTCTACTACAACCGCCCCCAGGCGCAACTGGCCCAGTGGCTGACCCAGCACTCCTGTGCTGACAAGGTGTTTTTCTGTAACTCGGGGGCAGAAGCCGTTGAAGGTGCCATCAAGTTGGCCCGCAAGTATGCCCACACGGTGCGCGGGATCGAGGATCCCATCCTCCTCACCGCCCACGGCAGTTTCCACGGCCGCACCCTGGCTGCCCTCACGGCCACCGGCCAGCCGAAATACCAAAAAGACTTTGCGCCGCTAGTGCCTGGCTTCGACTACGTCCCCTACAACGATATCGAGGGCACAGCGGCAGTGCTGGAGCGCTGGGGCGAGCGGGTGTGTGCCGTGCTGCTGGAGCCGCTGCAGGGGGAGGGGGGGGTTGTCCCTGGGGATCCCGCCTACTTTCAGTGGCTGCGCCGGGTTTGCAGCGAGCGGGGCATCCTGCTGATGTTGGACGAGGTGCAGGTAGGGATGGGCCGCACCGGCCGGCTCTGGGGCTACTGCAACCTGGGGGTGGAGCCGGACGTGTTTACTCTGGCCAAAGGCCTGGCCGGCGGGATCCCCATTGGTGCCCTGTTGGCGAAGGACTTTTGCGCGGTGTTCCAGCCAGGGGATCACGCCAGCACCTTTGGCGGCAACCCCTTGGCCTGTGCGGTTGGCCTAGCGGTCTGCCGCACCCTGATGGCGGAGAGCCTGGTTTGGAATGCTCAGCAGACGGGCAGCTATCTGCGCCAGGGTTTGTCTTGCTTGGCAGAGCAGTTCCCACAGCTTGTTCAAGAGGTACGCGGCTGGGGCCTGATCCAGGGGCTGGTGATGCGGATCCCGGCGGCTGAGGTGGTCAGGGCTGCCATGGAGCAAGGGCTGTTGCTGGTGCCAGCAGGATCCCAGGTGGTGCGCTTTGTGCCCCCTTTGATCGTCACTCCTGCGGAAATTGACGAGGCGCTGGCGCGGTTGGAATCGGCTCTGCAGGAGCTGGCTGGTGGCCAGTCCGTTGGCGATTCCTAAAAAGCCTAGCCTTGCCAGAGCTGCCGCAGAAACCCCTGGAGCCGCTGGCGCGCAGAGGGCTCATGGGGGCCAGGATCTCTAGCCTGCTCCAGCAGGGGCAGGATCTCCTCGGCGTAGGCTGGAACAAAACCGGCAGCAGGCCAGAGCAAGTCCGGCGTGGCCCGCAGCTTCCAAACTTGGGATCCCTCCCTAAGCAGCAGGGGTCGCACCCAGAGCAGGGCTCGAGATCCCGCCTCAAGACGGTGGAGAGAAGCCTGAATCAGCTCCCCATAGAGAGTGGCCTGCGGCCCTGGCAGGGCTAGGATGGGGCGGGGCAAGGTGGGGACACTCCCTTCTTCCCCCCTTCCAGCAGGCAGAGGACGTCCCCCAAGGGAGGGATCCCCACCAAAGCCACAGCGGGCAGGCAAACAGGGCCACAGGGTCATGGGATGGCTGGCTTTTGCCTAATAAGAACAACCACCACCTGTTCTTAAGAGATGCCTTCTCAGATCCAGGGATTGCCCACGGTGCTAGCCTTGCAGGCAAGGCTTAAACTCCTTGCAACCGGATCCCGCCATGATGCACACCTTTATCCCGCCCCACCGCTTTTTCCCCTACCTGACCTGGACAGAGATCCAGGCCATGCCCAACAAAGAGAATGTGGTGATCATCCAGCCAGTAGCCTCGATCGAGCAGCATGGGCCCCATTTGCCCCTGGTGGTGGATGCCTGCATCGGCACGGCAATCATCGGGCGAGCCATGGAAAAACTGGAGCCGGAGATCCCGGCTTACGTTCTGCCCACCCAGTGCTATGGCAAGGCCAACGAGCACTGGCATTTCCCAGGCACCATCACCCTCTCGGCCCAGACCCTGATGGCCTTGCTCACCGAAGTAGCCGAAAGCATCTACCGGGCTGGATTTCGCAAGCTGGTCTTCCTCAACTCCCACGGCGGCCAACCTGAGGTGCTGCAGATTGTGGCCCGCGACCTACACCAGAAGTACGAAGATTTCCTTCTTTTCCCCATCTCCGTCTGGCGCGTTCCCCACCAAGGGCAGGAGCTGATGACAGAAAAAGAACGGGAATTGGGCATCCACGCTGGCGACGGCGAGACCAGCATGCTGATGTACCTGTTGCCCGAGACGGTGCGCACCGACCGCCTAGTCTGCGAGTACCCCCAAGATTTGCCGGCAGACAGTCTGCTCAGCCTGGAAGGGCGAATCTCTTTTGCTTGGACAACTCGCGATCTCAGCCAGAGCGGCGTCCTGGGGGATGCCACCGCTGCCACGCCCGAGAAAGGCAAACTTTTGGTGGAGTCCATGGCCGATGGCTGGGTGCAGCTAATCCGGGATCTGTACAAGTTCCGACAGCCCCAGGCTTGGCGCAAAGCCCCGCTGCCGGCCTAGACTTCTGAGGCTTCTGGCCGTCCCTAGCCTGCCTCTTCGCGAGGACGGGTGATAGGCTTGAGGGAAAGTTCCCCCACCCCCTGAGGGAAGAGCAATGGTTCTTGCCTCAAAGCCGGCTACCCCTTCCATCCTTGAGCGGCACGACGCCACCTGGCAGGACTACTTGACCATTTGCAACCATCCCACCCTGGACTGGCAGAAGATTTCTTTTTACCAGGGCTGGTTGTGGGTCAGCATGGGCAAGGAAGGGCCAGAGCACGCCTCCGTCAGCGATTTGATGACGGCAATCTTTTTCGCCTGGGCCTTTCTGCACCCGGACGTGCCGCTGCAGTCCTACGGTCGCTGCCTGATTGAGTACCCAGAAACCCACGCCTGCGCCCCCGACCTAGTGCTCTACAAGGGAGAAAACATCCCCAGATACCAAGCCGGCGAGCCGCGGCGGATTGACTTGCGTTTCCAAAGGCCTCCCGACCTGGTGGGCGAAATTGCCGACACCACCCTCAGCCTTGACCTAGACGAGCAAAAGCAGCTCTACGCCAGCCTGGGCATTCCTGAGTACTGGGTCATCGATGTCAAAGGGCGGCGTGTTTTTGCCTTTGCCTTGGCCGAGGATGGACGCTACCGGGCCATTGCCCAGTCGCAGGTGCTAGCGGGCCTGCCGATAGCCCTGCTTGAGCAGACTCTGGAACGCTTGGCCAACGAAACCAACACGGCGGCCGCCAACTGGCTTCTCCAACAGCTCCAACGCCAGGCTTAAAGCCATCAGGGCTCTCCTCTAGTCCTTGATTCACCGTTCGCGTAAGCGGGACGGAGTCCGTACAATCGGCCACTTTGCGGCATAACCAACCTCCTGCCTGCCTTGACGTAGATGGGCTGAGCTAGTAGGCTTGCAAGTACATCTTTTCTGGTAGGCACTTGGCCTAGGCTAAAGTTGGCTCCGTCTTTAGCCGGTGTGCCCTCTAAGGGTAAGGAGCAACTACCGTCAGCTCGAGGGGAAGTGACGCCTGTGGAGATCCCTCTGGCGGGGTAGTAGGTGTTGAGCCTGCTACTAGCTATGGGTCGTGGAAGTAGGAAGAAAGCATCAACCGCGAGCAAAAGTCCGCTTTTGCCCGAGGTTGTATGAGTCTTTCAGAGCGGCGTTTGGGCCAGCTTGATGATGAGATGGTGGTTTTTGTCCACTGTGATCCAGCCCTGCTGGCGGAAACGGTTCAAAAGACGAGTGATGGTGACGCGGGTAGTGCCGATGGCATTGGCCAAGTCTTGGTGCGTAAGGCGCACCTGCAGGCGTACTCCTGTCGCAATGGGGGATCCCAACTCCACGGCCAACAGGGAGAGCAACTGACGCAGCCGATCCTCCACTCGCCGCCGCCCGGCCAGAGCCAGCAGCGCTTCGGTTTGGCGTAGTCGCCGCACCAACTGCTTGAGCAGCCCCTGGCTCAGGGTTTCTGAGGCTTCCACCTCGGCTGCCGACAGCCGCAGCACGTCAACTGCCGTCAACGCCTTAGCTTGGTAGGGATCCAACTTTGTCAGCGGGGATCCCAGCGGCATGGAGGGAACGGCAAAGCCCAAAATGGCCTCGCTCCCGTTGGCATGGACAGTACTCAACTGCACTATGCCTCGGCAGACAATCACCCACTCTTCGGGCGGCAGAGGAATGATTTGGCGAGGGCTGTAGGAAGATAGGCTGCGGCCTCGGTAGAGGTCTTCTAGGAGCTGACGCTCCCGTTTGACATACTGGCTGGGCGTCGTTTCAGGCGTCATGAGCTAGCTCTGCTGGAGCAAACTTGGGTTCAGCGGGCGGCCTTTCCCCTGCTAAGGGAGAACAAGAGTCGGCCTTGGAACCAAGGATCCGTGTTCTCGACTACACCATATCGCTTGCCTTTCCCGCTGAAGTAAAGAGGAGGTTATGCTTGGGTTAAGTCTTGCCCTCGGCTTGGAAACGGGCAGAGCTGGGTGCAACCGCCATCCGGTAGGATAAAAACAGCCAAGCTCAAGCTTCAGGAGACTTGCCGTGACGCTGGTGGTTCGCGTGATTACTCCTGACCGCGTTGTTTGGGATGCCCCTGCCGAGGAAGTGATCCTCCCTGCCACCTCAGGCCAGCTGGGTATCCTGACCAATCACGCTCCCCTGTTGACAGCCATCGGCAACGGCGTGATGCGGGTCAAGGCCGGTGGCAAGTGGTCGGCCATTGCCGTGATGGGTGGCTTTGCAGAAGTGGAAAACAACGAGGTAACGGTTCTAGTCAACCGGGCCGAGCGAGGAGAACAAGTCGACAAGGCTGCAGCTCAAGCTCTTTTGGAGAAGGCCAACCAAGTTTTGAACACTAGCAGTGACAAGCAGGAGCGCCTGCAGGCTCAGTTGGATCAGCAACGGGCCAGGGCTTTACTCCAAGCTGCCGAAATGGGTTCCAAAAGCTAGGGGATACCTCTTGGTTAAGGTGAGGCTAGCTACCCGTAGGTTAGCAGAGTAGGATCCTCAAGACCCTTCCGCCCACGTGCATCCCCAGAAGCCTCCTCTGTTGTCTGATCCTCCCGAGGATTCTCACCAGCTTCTCCCGATCTCAGCCATTGGCGAGGCAGGTCTACTGCAGGTGGTGCAACGCTACTGTCCTGAGCAGGTGGTGGGGGATGATGCCGCAGTGTTGGCTGTTCCCCAAGGACAGTTGGTGGTAACCACCGATGTCTTGGTGGAGGGAGTTCACTTTAGCAACTTGACCACCCCACCCCATGCCGTGGGCTGGCGCGCGGCAACTGCCAATTTGTCGGACTTGGCGGCAATGGGATCCCGTCCCCACTCGTTGCTCGTAGGCCTGGGCCTGCCGCCCTCCACACCAGTGGCCTGGGTGGAGGAGCTCTACCAGGGAATCCAGGCATGCTGCGCCCCCTGGGGATGCCAAGTGGTGGGAGGGGATCTGTGCCGCTCGCCCCAGCGGTTTGTGGCCATTACGGCGCTGGGATCGGTGCAGCCAGGGCGGGCCATTGAGCGCAAGCGGGCGCAGCCGGGCGATTGGCTCATCGTAACTGGGCCCCATGGGGATGCGCGGGCTGGCCTGGAGCTCTTGCTTCACCCTGAGCAGGGATCTATAGTCCCGGCAGCCCAGCAGCAGTTAATTAGGGCCCACCAATACCCACAACCGCGGCTGGATCTGTTGCCGCTGTTGGCAGCGATCCCTGACCCCATGCGCCTTGCCGGCATGGACACCAGCGATGGCCTAGCCGATGCCCTAGTGCAGGTGTGTCAGGCTAGCGGGGTGGCAGCGAGGATCGAGGCGGAGCGGATCCCGATTTCAGAGGCTTTGCAGCAGGTCTTTCCGGCCCAGGCCCTAGAGTGGGCCCTCTACGGCGGGGAAGACTTTCAGCTGCTCCTTAGCGCTGAGCCCTCTGTAGCCCAGTACCTCTTGGAAAAGCTGCCAGGGGCAGCCTGGATTGGCGAAGTCACCGGCTGGGATCCGCAGGGGACGGTGCGGCTAGACAACGGCCAGATCCTCAGCCGCCAGCAGGCCTTCCAGCATTTTTGAGCGGCTCAAAAGTGCAAGTGTCGGCTGACGCGCACCAAGGGACCCAGCCCTAGCCGCTTGGGACTGAGGGCCTGCATCTCAAACAGGGCCAAAATATGGTGCACCGGCAGCTCTAGCTGGTGGGAATTTGCCCCCATCGCGATGACCAACCCGCAGCAGCCCCCCGTATCGCGGCAACGCCGCTCCCAGCGCCTGCGAGCCCTTGAGTGCACGGGGTCGTCTTTGGGAAATTCGCCAAACAAGTGCAGGTCGCGGTTACCCGTCTGGACAATTTCTAGCTCGTAGCGATGGCCATCGAAGGGATCCACTCCCGTATTGAAACAAACCCCTTGGGGGCCCCCCTCGCCGCGCAGGTTTTCAATCAGTTGCTTGGCCTTAGAGCGAGAGGTGCGCACAATCACCACCGGCAGCCCCTCCCCCTTCTGCACCAGTTTGCTCTGAGGGAGAGGATGCACTTGCCCTGCACGGCGCAACACCTCCACTGTGGCCCAAGGCAGCAGTCCCAGGCCAAGCTGCGCTCCCTCAGGCAACAGATCCTCTCGGAGCAGAGCTTGGGTGGGTTTCTCTTCCTCTAATGCCAGCAGCTCTGCCGCCAACTCAGGCAGGGTGCGCACCTGCACCGACAGGGCTTCCCCTTGGGGATTGGGAACGCAATACTGCCCCTGACAAGGTTGAAAGCCCTTTTCCAGCTTGCGGCGGTACTGCTTCAAGAAGCAATGCAAGGCCTCCAAGGCCACGGCCAAGGTTGCTGCCTCCTCTTCCTGTAAAACACCGCGCAAGCCCTCCAGCGGGTGGATGGTGCCGAAGTTCGGCTCGATGTCCTCGGGATCCAACTCTGCCAAGTCCAAGTTTGGCCAGTCTTCCAGTTCGGGATGGCGGGGTTGAAAAGTCAGGTAGAGACAGTCCTGCCTCAGGAAGACTTCCTCCATCTCATCAGGGTCCGCTTGCCTGGCCTGCTGGCGAAACTGTTTGAGGGAGGGCAGGGAGCGGTAAAAAATCACCCCATACTCCATTCCTGCCCGTCCCATGATTGAGACGTAGAGAGTTTCGACGTCCCACTGATGCAGCTCGATGGCTAGAATGTGGTGATCCTCAAGGTACTCCCAGGGGGCATCCTGCCAGAGGGTAAAGGCTTTGCTAGCCAAGAGTTCTGCGTAGTTTTCTGGCAAAGGTGGGGGGATCTGCTCCTGAGCCTCGGCAAAGCTTTGTAGGATCTCATCGATGAGCGGCAGTTCCGGCTGGTATTCCACTTTGATGTCCAGCTCGTGCAGAATGCCGCGCAGGAAAAACTGCACCTCCCGGTTGCGCACGACGATTTTCTGGGGACGGGCTGGCAAGCCCGCATTGGGCCGCTCCATGGCCGCGATCAAGGCCCGCACCATTGGCTCCATGCCAGAGCCAGCAGGCACCACCTCCATAGCTCGCACCACACCCTGAACGCCGTCCACCCAGAGAATGCATTCCCCTTCGCCGGGGAAAGGCTGGGAGCTAGCAACTGGCGAGCTTGGCAGGCTGTGGCGATCCCCTTCCCACACGGAAGGAATCTGGGGCAGCTTTTGCAGTCGACGAACCGTAGCGGCTGGCAGACGCGACATAGACATCCCGAGACCACAAAAACCACCCAAAGGCCTAGCAGATGCCTTGGGTAGGGATCCCTCTCTCCTCAGCCAAGTTGAGAGTGGGGATCCCCCTCCAGCCACTCTAACCGAGCCCGGAGAAGCTGGATCCCCGCTAGGGACAATGGCCAAGCAAACCCGAGTAAAGAGCTGATGGTCAGATTCGAACTGACGACCGCTCGATTACAAGTCGAGTGCTCTACCAACTGAGCTACATCAGCCCGTTCTACCTGGATTATACTAGCACCTCCCTTGCAAGTTGTCCCCGCCTGCCAGTTTGTTGCTAGGGGGCAGCAGGCAGGGGATTGAGCTGACAGCCGAGAGGGGCAAGGGAGCTACTGCCGATCCTCTGCCGGCTGGGGAATGGGAGCTAGGTAAATAGCCAAAGCTCCGGCCAGAAAGCCCAAGATATTGCGCACCACTGGCAGCCAATCTCGGGTGCGAGCAACCACTGGGCCAAGGCCGAAGGCCCCAAACAAAATGAACCACAAGGGAGAGATGAGCAAAGCCCAGCGCCAGTTAAACACCTCCTCTCCCTGGCGGGGTTTGCCGGCAAACCCAAAGACAATCCCACCCAAGATAGAGGTAATCAACGTCAGGATCCACTGCTCCTGCGGCAGCCCGGGCACTACCCGGCAACCGCCTTGGCGAAAACAGCGATCCAGAACCTCAACGGCCTCTAGAATGGCGCGGTGGGCGCCATGTTCCTGCACATAGAACTGGTTGCCAAAGCGAGACTGCAGCTCGATCCAAAAGGTGCGCGGCAAGATCTCCCGCACCGCATCCCCCACGTTGAAGGCCAGCAGGTTGCCCCCCCGGGGATCCGCCACCATCAAAACGCTGCGCTCGTTTAGGCCCCAGTACTCCTTCACCTGGCGGCCCGGGGTTTGGTCAAACTGGGTCAACACCCGCAGCTTCCAGCCAGTTTCTTCCTCCAGCCGGCTCAGGTGCTCGGCCAGTTCGGCTTCCTCCTTGCTGCTCAACTGATCCGCCAAGTCCAAAACCGGAACAGGCGGCTGAGGCAACTCCATCGGCACTACTGGCAGGGCAGGCTGCGCCCACAGGGGAGATCCCCCGCCTACCCAAATCCACAGCCCTAGGCAAAGACTCACTCCAAAGCAAAGTACCCTTTGCCACTGGATGCTCATGCTACTCCCTCTTTAAAGACCCAATCCTGAAAACTGATGTTAAGAAGTGTTTCAAGTTCTTACAGATCCATCATGCCCTGGAAGCCAACATTTGGCCAGAGGGAGTTCTTTCTGGGTTTTCCAGGTAGCTGCGGGAAGGGTTGGCAGCAGAGTCTTTTCTGGTCAATTGCCCATCGAGAGGGCATACTGGTGGCAACAATTTTGGATGCCGGGGGCGTGCATGATGAAGTTCAGACGCTGGTTGGGTCTCTGCTGGGCCGGCCTGATGGCGCTACTCCTCACGGCCTGCGGCCAGGGATCCACTCCCTACGACAGCATTGTGATCAACTTTGTTAACACGGCTACTCCCAGTGAGATCGCTGCCCTTGCCAAAGAGTACAACTTGACGCTGCGACCCAGCAGCAACAGTGCCTTTGCCCGCCAAGAGGTTATTTACCTAGCCACTGGGGAGGCGACTCATCCCAGGGCCACCCGGCGGCTGCTCCAGCGGCTTCAGCGGGAAGCCCTCGTTGAGTATGCCCACCCCAACTACCAATTCCAGGCCGCTTTCGTGCCCAACGATCCCCTTTACTCCCAGCAGTGGAACCTACGGGCCATCCGCATGCCCGAAGCCTGGGAGATTTCTCAAGGGGAAGGGGTGACGGTGGCAGTCGTGGACACGGGGGTGACGCGGGTGCCGGATCTGGCCCAGACCGAATTTGTGAAGGGCTACGACTTCGTAGATGACGATGAGGATCCCACCGACCTCAACGGCCACGGCACCCATGTGGCTGGCACCCTTGCCCAGTCCACCAACAACGCCCTGGGCGTGGCAGGTGTTGCCTTCAAGGCCAAGATCATGCCCGTGCGGGTGCTGGATGCCAACGGCTTTGGATCCCTGTCGGACGTGGTGGAAGGGATCCGCTATGCCGTCGACCATGGCGCTACCGTCATCAACCTCAGCTTGGGCAGTCGCGCCTCAGCTCGCCTGATGGAAGAGGCGGTAGCTTACGCCCACAGCAAGGGAGTGACCGTAGTTGCAGCTGCTGGCAACGAAAACTCCAGCCAGGTAAGCTACCCAGCCCGCTATCCCCATGTCATCGCCGTCTCAGCCACGGGGCCTGATGGCACCAAAGCTCCCTACTCCAACTATGGGGTGGGCGTGGATATTGCTGCTCCTGGTGGGGCCAAGACGCCCGAGCACCCGGAGTACGGCATCCTGCAGCAGACCATCAACCGCCGCAACCCCGACGAGCCGGTCTTCGCCTACTTCCAAGGCACCAGCATGGCTGCCCCCCACGTGGCTGGCGTGGCGGCGCTGATCCAGGCTCAGGGCATCAAGGATCCGGACAAGGTGGAGGCCATCCTCAAGATGTCAGCTGCCCCAGTACCTGGCGACAAACAGAACTTCTATGGCGCCGGTCTGCTGGACGCAGCCAGAGCCTTGGCCCGAGCCAGGGGTCAGCAGGAGGAAAACCCCTTGGTGCTGTGGCTGAAGGACTTCCTGAAGTACCTAAACGACAACGGCTACCTCAACCCTCGCTTCTGGTTTGATGGGGGCGCAATTGCCCTGGTGCCCAAGCTGCTGATGGTGGTAGGTGGCTACATCCTCCTGGTGCTCATTCGCTGGTGGCTGGCTCCCAAGCCCGTACCGGTGACAGTGCCCCTGTTGGCCGGAATCCTCCTGGGCAGCGCTGGCCTCTTCCCCCTGCAAGGGTTGGCCATTGTGGGTTTCCCCCGCTGGCCCTTGCAACTGCTGGGCAGCTCCCTGCCAGAGCTAGGCACCGCCTTAGCCCCAACCACTGCCCTAGATCCCTTGTTTGCCAGCGTGTTGATCCCTGGCCTGTTGATGGTGCTCCTCCTGGGCCATCGGCGCTGGCGCTGGGCGGCCATCGGCCTCTGCCTGGGGGTGGCTTCCCATCTGCTCCTGTCGGGATCCCTGTTCTATGAGGGGGTACTATGGCTTGGATCCTCTGCTTGGTTGGGGCGCTCCTTCTTGCTCCTCAATGGCTTGCTCTGCCTGGGCCTGGCCTACTTGGGAGCACAAGCCATCTTGGATTTGCAGCCCAGCAGCACCGTCCTAGCTCTGAGGAAGTGATGCAAGAATTCAGGGGTACCATTGAGTTTCTCGACATTGAGGGGGGGGTGTGGGTGCTGACGCTCCCTTCAGGTCAGCACTACGCCCTCTTCCGCGCCCCCAAAGAGCTCCTGCAGGAGGGATTGCAGGTTACCATTCAGGGGCAGGTGAGGGAAGATTGGGTAACAACAGCGCAGGTGGGCCCAGTCTTGGAGGTAAAAAGCTTCCGGAAGCAGCCCTAGCCAACTGAACCTCTGGGAGGACCCTAGTACCCCCTGCCAGCCATCCCCAGGCCGGCAGTTACTCCGAGCTTGGGATTTGACTGAGAACTGCTTGCAGAGAGCGGACATCGCAGCAGTACACCTGGTGCGGGCGGGCATACCCTTTGAGCTCCACCACCTGCTGGGAGAAGCAAGTGGCTGACTGACCTAGTTGTCGGGTCAAGTAGGCGTAGGTGCTCTGGCTGATGGCCAGGTCAGTGTTGAGGGTGCGGGTGGCGCTTTCGAGGCGAAAGGCCAGGTTGACGGTGTCGCCCAGAGCCGTGTACTCCTGGCGAGTGGTGTTGCCTACCTGGCGCACGATGGCTGGGCCAGTGTTGACGCCTGCTCCCAGGCGCAGGGGAGAGGGCAGGGGAAACTCGCTATTCAGTTGTTCGGTCATCTGGAACAGCTTCACCAGGGCCTGCAGAACTGACTTCACGTCAAGCTCGATCTCCGCCTGGTCGGCTGGCAAGGGATCCGCATGGGGTGTATGGAACCAGACGGCCATGATGGCGTCGCCAATGTACTTATCAACGCTGCCTCCCTGTTGCTGGATGATGTCGCCGCCGCGCCGGAACCAGTCGCCCATCACCTGGGAAAGCAGCCGCTCGTCCAGTTGTTGGGTCAGTTGTCCGTAACCGCGTACGTCAACCACGGCCACTGAGATGAGCCAGCGGGTCTGCAGCACCAGGGTGTCCGAGGGCCTGCCGGCAGAGCCGGGCTCTGGGCTAGTCAGGGATCCGCTGTGAAACTCAAGCTGGGATTGGCCAAGAGTAAGGCGATCCCCGTCTTGCAGCAGCGTGGGAATGCTGATGCGGCGATTGTTAACAAACGAGCCGTTGCGGCTGCCCAGATCGATGAGATAGATGCTGTTGTCATCCAAGTACTGCAGCAGGGCGTGCTGGCGGGAGACACTGGGATCGTTGAGGACAATGGCGTTGCCCTCATCGCGGCCCAGCGTCCAAGCTGTGGCTCCAGCAAGAACGTACTTCCTCTGGCTGCCGTCCGGCTCTCTGAGAATCAGGTAGGGAGCAGCGGCAGGTTCGCCTGGGACGCTCATGGTAGGAGAGGAGATAAGGCAACCCCACTCTAATACGATACCCCTCTCCCCTGCATTTGAACCGCAGCTAGGCTGGGCTTGGCGGGCGTCAGGCCAACTAATATCATGTTGTGTAGATATGTTAAGGCCCTATGACGAATCCTTCCCATCCCATTCCTGCTGAGCAGCAGCCTCTGCGGCAATATGCGGAGCTAAGGGAAGCTTTTCTTTTTCGCTGGCCAACACTGGCCTGGCTCCCCTACTTACGGCGGCTCCTGGGCGTGTGGGGAGCGGTTGCGGTGGGAATTTTGCCACTGGTGTGGGGCAGCTTTGTCGGGGATTGGGGCCACTTCACCTTGGCATGGATCCTGGGAGCCAATGCCTTGCTGGGCCTAGTGCTGCTCCACCTCTACTTGGGCTGGGCCCACGTGCGGCGGCGCTTGGTGCAGCCGCGGATCCCTTACGAAGAAAGCGGCTGGTACGACGGGGCAATGTACGTCAAATCGGAAGAGGAGCTGGCTCAGCATCGGCTCATTGTCCGTTATCAGGTTGAGCCGGTGTTGCAGCGCCTGCGACGCAGCTTGTGGGGGGTGGTTGGGCTGAGTGCCCTGACGGCCTTGCTTTGGCCACTCTGGTAGGGAGAACCAAGGGGATCCCAAGCGGTGCATGTAACTTCTGATCTGGCTCAAGCCTTGCGGCCCACTGCCGTTGCCATTGGTAACTTCGATGGCTTGCACCTGGGCCATCAGAAAGTGCTGCAGCCAATTCGAGACTCCCCAGAGGGGGTGCGCACGGTTCTCACGTTTCATCCCCACCCGCAGGAGGTGTTGACGGGGCAAAAGCAATGGCTGCTGACTCCGCCGGCGGAGAAGCTGGCGCTGTTGGCTGAAATGGGCTTTGAACAGGTGGTGCTGCTCCCCTTTACCCCTGCCCTGGCTTGCCAGCCTCCCCACGACTTCATCCAGACAGTTCTTGAACAAGGGTTGTGCGTTCGCCACCTCAGCGTTGGCTGGGACTTTTGCTTTGGCCATCGCCGCTCCGGCAACGCCCAAACTCTGAAGGCCTGGGGATCCCAGTGCCGTATTCCAGTAGAGGTCATCCCGGAGGTGCAACTAAACGGGAAGCGAGTCAGCAGCTCCCGCATTCGCGCTGCCCTAGCTACAGGGGAGGTGGCAGCAGCCGCAGAGCTCTTGGGTCGTCCCTATCGGCTCATTGGAGAGGTGGTGCCAGGGGATCGCCGGGGACGGGAGCTGGGCTTTCCCACTGCCAATCTGCGCCTGCCGCCCGAGAAGTTCTTGCCCCGCAACGGAGTGTACAGCGCCTGGGTGGAGGTGCCCGCTGCCGCGGGAGCTCTGCCAGGAGTGATGAACATCGGCTACCGTCCTACGTTTGCTGGGCTGCGGCACACGGTTGAGGTGCATCTGCTGGATTGGACGGGCGATCTCTACGGGCAGGAGGTGCGGGTGGCGTTGCAGGGGTTTATCCGCCCAGAGCGGCGCTTCCCCAAAGTGGCGGACTTGATCCACCAAATCCAGCAGGATTGCCAGAAGGCTCGGCAACAATTGGGCTTGGCGGAGCCGGTTCCTCTCCCAGCGCAAGAGAGACCTCAGGAGAGCTTAATCAGGGATCCCCACAGCAGGGCTATCGCCTCAGACCACTCCACCGTGGCCCCGTAAGTATCCCCCGTGTGTCCTCCCAGTTGGCGGTAGATCCAGTGGCCCACGGCCAAGGCTCCCAGAGCAGCGCCCAGCGTCCAAAGTAGCAGAGGCCCCCAGGCCAGGATCCCGCTTCCCCCCAAACCGGCTGTGGTAACCCCTAGGAGCAGGGTGCCCGGCCACAGGGATCCCGGCAGGGAGGTGGAGTCTTTGAGGAAGCGGGCGGATCCCTGCTCCCGCAAGTAGGGGTAGAGAGCAATGGCCAGCAGTTGGCCCCAGCGACCCCAGGCTGGCACCAAGAGCAGGAGGGGCCAGACTTGTAGGCTACTCAGGGCAGCAAACTTCAACAGCAGCACCAGTCCCAGGGCCAGCACCCCGTAGGCTCCCGTGTGGCTGTCGCTCATCACTTGGAGGCGGTGGGAATTGCTGGCTGACTGCTCTGAGCTGGTGTGGAGATTGGCCGCCAGGCCATCGGCGGTATCGGCCACCCCATCCAGGTGCAGCCCCCCGGTTAACACCACCCACAGCGCTACCAGTAAAGCTGCCCGTACTCCCGCTGGAAAAACCTGAAGCAAGAGGGAGGCCAAAAAGAGGATCCCGCCTAGGCATAGACCCACCGCCGGCAGCCAGGCGGCGATGCCCTCAAACTGCAGATCTGCTGCCCGTCCTAGGGGCAAGGCGGTGTAGAAAGTTAGAGCTGCCCAGAAACGCCGCACTGGTTTTTGATCCTCTTCTCTTCGAGGAGCTGGTATCCAGCCTCCCAGGATCTGGGAAGGTAGCAGCCAGGTCTAACTAGGCCCGGCTAGCGGATGTACTCTTTCAACACGCTGTTGCGATTGGGATGGCGCAGCTTGCGCAGCGCTTTGGCCTCGATCTGCCGGATGCGCTCTCGGGTAACGTTAAAGATTTGGCCAATCTCCTCCAGGGTTTTCATGCGGCCGTCATCCAGCCCATAGCGCAGCCTCAACACATCCCGCTCGCGAGGGGTGAGGGTTGCCAAAACGCTTTCCAGATCTTCCCGCAATAACATCTTGGCCACCCGCTCCTCGGGAGTTTCTCCCTCCGACTCAATAAAGTCTCCCAGCCGCGAGTCCTCCTCTTTGCCAATAGGCGTCTCCAAGGAAATAGGAAGCTGAGCCGACTTGGCAATGAAGCGCAGCTTCTCGATGGTGATTTCCATGCGGGTGGCGATCTCCTCTTCCGTGGGCTTGCGGCCCAACTCCTGGGAAAGCTGCTTGGTGACTTTCTTAATGCGCGAGATGGTTTCGTAGAGGTGAACCGGCAGGCGAATGGTGCGCGATTGATCGGCAATGGCGCGGGTGATGGCTTGGCGGATCCACCAGGTGGCGTAGGTGGAAAACTTGTAGCCCTTTTCGTGATCAAACTTCTCGGCTGCCCGAATGAGGCCCAGGGAGCCCTCCTGGATCAGATCCTGAAAGGAGAGACCCCTGTTCATGTATTTCTTGGCAATAGAGACTACCAGCCGCAGGTTGGACTGCACCATCTTTTCTTTAGCCCGCCGCCCCTGGTGTAGGCGCCGCCGGAATTCCGGCAAGGGCATTTTGACTTCCTCTGCCCATAGCTCCTCCGGCACCTCCTCCGGGCTGGACCAGAGGCCCATTCGCTCGAAAACGGCCTCACGGGCGCGCTCTAGCTCCAGCAGATCGGCAATTTTTCGCGCTAGCTCAATTTCTTCGTCAGGCCGCAGGAGGCGAATGCGCCCAATTTCTTGCAAATAGACGCGAATAGAGTCGTCGGTGTAGACCTTTTTCTTGCTAGCCGATTTGCGTTTCGCATGCCCTTTGGCAGCAGTAGCCTCATCCTCCTCCTCGAGGAACTCTTCGTCGCCCTCCTCCTCGTCAAAAGCCTCAGTGTCACTGGCATCCAGTTCAAACTCGAGGGGATCCGCTCCATTGTCTGCATCCAGGAGGATGGAAGAGGAGCTTTCCAGATCCGAGTCGAGAAGAGCCGTCTGACCAGATGTCACCAACTCCTTTGCTTGCACCATGCTGATTTCCTCGTGACGCTAATCACAAAACTGGAGGCAACTAAGAGCTTCTAGACGCCAAGGCAAAAGCAGCAAGTCCCAAGTCCACTGCAACCCAGAACGCCAGCTCTAGGGCGCCAAGAGCTGCAGAACTAGACCCCGCTCGCGCTAGGCAAGCTGGCCCGCTTCTAGACAGCCAAGAGCTGGGGTTACTCTCGAAGCAACGGTGGCTCATGGGGCTCAATGAAACTGGTGCAAAACTTGTTGGACAGGCAAGCCCCCTCGAAATTGAGGAAGCCCACCTTTTGCTCTTCCCTGGCGCAGGGCAAGGCGCCTCCTGGAAGGGCTGGCTACCTCGACCCCTCCCCACGCTTGGAGGAAGGGGCAGACCACAGCCGCCGGCAAGGGATCCCTGCAGGCAGCTGTAGCCGTTCACACCAAACGCCTTCCCTAAATTAGCCCGCCCTTGGGGAAACAGCAACGGGGCAGGTGAAGAAAATCTAAACTTTGTCCCGCCGCCTCACAACGCTCCAATCCCGATGTCAGGGATCCCTACGACTTGACGGGGCGCTGGAGGATCCTCCAGGAGCCGATTTGGGTGGGCCGGAGACGGTGGAGCAATTCCACCGAGGCTTTCTAGGTCATCAAGACCCATACCTTGCAGCAGGAACCTGCCCAGTGGGGGATCTGCCTGCCGGTGGTGTCGCTTCAGGGGGCGCTGGCTAGGCCCTCTTTTTCCGCAGAGCGCAGGATTGGCCAGAACCAGTGGGGCCGCATGAGGATCACCGTGTCGATGACATGAATGATGCCGTTGTCGGCTTCAATATCGGCCTGGATAACGGTAGCATTGTTTACCTCAAACACGTCCCCTTCGATAAACAAATCGATGGGGGATCCCTCCACCGAGCCTACACTTCGATACTTGGCCAAGTCCGCCTTTTTCAGGCGACCGGGCACCACATGATAACACAAGATGCGAGTCAGTTGAGGGATGTTTTGCACCAGGGTGGTAATGGTGCCGGGAGGCAACTTGGCGAAAGCGGCATCGGTAGGCGCAAAAACAGTAAAGGGGCCAGGGCCTTTCAGAGTATCCACCAAGTTTGCCGCTTTCACGGCTGTAACTAGGGTGGAGAAACCCTCCGTAGCAACTGCAATATCGACAATATCAGGCATGGCCAAAATCCCTATTTTGCTAGAAGTTGAGATGACAGGAAAGTCAAAGTGGTGGGCAGTTTCAGAGCTACCTGGCCTGAATACAACTGAAAATGGGCAGAGTCAATGCCTAGACTTGAAGTCGGCTAGCGATAGTTCTGATCCTGAATATAGGCCAGGCGAGCTGCTTCTCGAATCCCGTATTCCGGCCGGGTGAAGCGATTGAGTTGCCCCTCAAAGTAACGACGGTTCATCATCAAATGTCGCGGATTGGGATCGTCCAAAGGATAGAGAAAAGCTGCTCTACCTGCCTGGATCACGGCTGAGGTGACGTTGTACATGGAGCGCTGAAAGCTGATCCCAAGCTGGATCAGCATGTCATCTTCGCCGCGGCAATGCTTGCGGTAATACTCCACTAAATACTGGGGCAAAAAGTGGTACATATCCTGGTGCAAAAGCGTCGGCGGGATCCCGGCACTGGCCACGGGAAACTTGTCGGCGTAGAGAACCCCGTAGTGGAAGTCCAACTGGTTAACGGGCACTTGGTTGGCCTGGGCGTTGTAGGACTTGGTGCCGCGGAAGGGAGAGGTGCGATAAAACACGGCCTCTACGTAGGGGAAAGCCGCCTCGTATAGCCAGGTAAATCCCTTGGATTTGGGCACAATATCGTACCATTCTCCGCGGATGCGCACCCGGTGATAAATGGGCCGTCCGGCAATGGCGAAGATCCCCCTGACCAAGAAGTTCATCGCCTCCGGCACGCTGGTAATTTTGCCCTCGTCGTAGAGATCGCTCATCTCAAGAAAGACAGGGGCCATCACCTCCCAAAACAGGCCCAGCACCGAGTACATGGTGGCCTGGCGGCATAGCTCTAAAAACATGTCTGGGAAGAGCTTGTATAGCCCCATCAACAGGGGGTTGCCTTGGCAGTAGGCGCGGATGGCGCGGTCGGCATTTTGCTTGTATTCTTCCGAGTCCATATAGGGATCCAGCAGGCCCCCCATATCTCGGTGCCAGAGCATGGCCCGCATACACTCTTCCGCAAATTCCATGTTGATGCGGTCATGCCAAAGGTGATGCAAGATCCGCGGCAGCTTGCGCTTGAGCTCCCCTTTTTCCATGAACTCCAGGAGCTCTGGGTGGGCCGTGGCGGGGCCACGCCAAATGCGCAGATCCGCATCATCTCCAGCGTAGTGGTTGGCCAGCTTCAGATACTCTTCGGGAATGATGTACTTAAAAAAGGGCAAGGGATCCACAAACACCTGCTCGGCAATGTAGAGCAGATCGCGCCAATAAAAGTCCATCGGAATGGCATAGGCTTTGTAGATGCCGATAATTTGCATCAAGTTTTCCGGCGTATCCGGCAGCATCGATCCCCCTGCCTCGAGGCGATGGACTATCTCGGCAAAAGGATGAGTGGAAGGAGGTAGCTTAGGTGCAACTAGGGTTGTTGCCATGGCAAGTCTCCAACTCTTCAATTCCTGGGAGTCTCCCAACTACCTGGTGAGCTCGTTGCTAGGGAGAATGATCCGGGTTACCGGCTGAGGCCAAGATAACCGTTTGGGCCTGAGCCACCTGGGTGGAGAGGGTAAACGCCAAGGGTTGCGGCCATTTCACCAAGTTCATGGGCTGGATCCCAAACCAGACGATCAAGGCAGTTAAAACAAAGCCCGGGATCCGCTCCCAGCCCTGCACCCGTGGGTAGTAGGCGGTGCGGTTGTCCAATTTGCCAAAGCAGGTGCGGTTGAGCAAAATCACAAAATACACCGCTGTCAAGCCGGTGCCGCAGATGCTGATCAAAGTGGGCAAGGGAAAATCTTGGTAGCTGCCCTGGAAGATCAAGAACTCAGCCACAAAGCCCACCAAGCCTGGGATCCCGGCACTGGCCATGCCGCCTAAAATCAGCAGGGCACTCACCGTGGGCAGGCCACGCAGGGGATTGAGCAGGCCGTTGAGCACGTTGAGATCCCGCGTTCCTACCTTGCGCTCCACCAGGCCCACCAGATCAAACAGCAGCGCCAAAATCAGGCCGTGGGAAACCATCTGCACCATTGCTCCCGTCAAGCTAATCGGCGTGGCCGCCGCCATGCCCAGCAGGATGTAGCCCATGTGGCCGATGGAACTGTAGGCCACCATGCGCTTGATGTCTTTTTGGGCAATAGCCGCCAAAGCTCCCGAGAGCACGGCAATGGCCCCCCACCAGGCCAGAAGCCCGGCCAGGTCGGCCCAAGTTTGGGGAAACAACTGCAGCCCAAAGCGAAATAGACCATAGGTGCCCAATTTGGAGAGCACCCCTCCCAGCAGTATCGCCACCGGCGGGGAAGACTCGCCGTAGGCATCGGGCAGCCAGGTGTGGAGGGGCACCAGCGGCATCTTGATGCCAAAGGCCACCATCAACGCCAAGAGCGCCAGGGTTCGGGCAGCAGGGCTCAGAGAGCTGATGCGAATCTCAGCCAGCTCAAAGGTGTGGGGATCCCCAAGCCAGTAGATAGCCAAAAAGGCCCCCAGCAGGAAGATGGCGGAGACAGCGGTGTAAATCAAAAACTTGATGGCGGCGTAATCCCGCTTGGGGCTGCCCCAGATGGAAATGAGCAGGTAGATCGGGATCAACACCAGCTCGTAGAAGAGGAAAAACAAGAGCAGGTTCTGAGCAGCAAAAGCCCCGTTGACCGAGCCGCTCATCAGCAGAATGCAGCCGTAAAAGAGATTGGGACGCTGCACCTCCGGCTCAGCCGTCAGGATGGCGATGAGGGTAAGCAGCCCGTTCAGGGCCACCATCAACAGAGACAGCCCGTCCAAGCCCAGGGAGTAGCTCAAGCCAATCTCTGGGATCCAATCCCACCGCTGCTCCCACTGAAAGCCAGTTGCCTGCACGTCAAAGCGGGTAAATAGAAACAGCGAGATGGCCAACGGGATCCCGGCCAGGACCACCGCCAGCTTTCGCCCTCCCAAGCCCAGGAACAGGAGCAGGGATCCCAAAATCGGCAACCCAATCAAGGCACTCAGCATGGTCTTTACCCCCTCGACCTACCCAAGCCTAGAGAACCACCAACCCAGCAGGGCCACCCCCACCACAATTGTCAGCACATAGGCCTGCAACTGGCCGGAGGTGGTGTACTTCAGGACTTGGCCGCCTGCCAGCACCGCCAAACTGGTCAAATTCACCAGGCCATCCACCACGTAGCGGTCAAAGAGCGCCGTGACCTCAGAGATGATGCGCACCACAAACACCACACTGGCTCGGTAGAGCTTAGGAGTGTAGAAGTCGTTGGCCAGTAGGTCCTGCCAGTCGGCCAAGAAAGCCCAGTCCACTGGCCGCCGCCCCCGCGGCAGGTACAGCCAGGCTCCCAACGCGATGCCCGCCAAGCTGGATCCGGCCATCACCGCAATCGGGATCCCCTGCAGAGCCGGCAAGAGATCCAAGGCCGCCAGAATCATCGGCACATGCAGCGTCACCCCCATCATGACCGTGCTGGGCAGCATCATCGGCCAATGCACTTCTGGCGAGCGCTCGCTCATCTGCTGTGGCTTACCCCCCCAAACAAGGCCGAATACCCGGGTTAGGCCCAGTGCCGTCACCGCGTTGGTAACCAGCACAACTGTTGCCGCCAGCCCCTGCCCTGACTGCACCAACTGCTGCCACAGATCCGTCAGCACCCAGAAGGAGCCAAAGGGAGGCAAAGCAAGGATTCCGGCCATCCCCGTCAAAAAGCACAGACCTGAGATGGGTCGCCGCGACCACAAGCCCCCTAGATAACGCAGATCCTGGGTAATGCTGTTCCAGATCACCATGCCCAGCGCCATCACCAGCAAAGCCATCGCCGGCGCATAGGTAAGCAGCAACTGATACGCTTGCTGGACATGGCCGGTGCCCACTGCTACAAAGATCAAGCCCATGTAGGCGCTCACCAGGTAGGACAAGGCCCGCTTGGCGTCAATTTGAGCCAGGGCCACAAAGGCTCCCCCCACTGCCGTCAGCCCCCCAATTACCAGCATCACCCGCAACACCGTTGGGGAAAGAGCATAGAGCGGCTGCAGGCGGATCAACACCCAGGCCCCTGTGCCCACCACCACGGCGTTGCGCAAGATTGTGGCAGGGATCGGCCCCTCCATCGCCTCATCCAGCCACAGGTGCAGGGGGAACTGAGCACACTTGCCCACAGGTCCAGCCAGCAAGCCCAGCCCTGCCAGCGCGAGCAAAGTTGGGTCCACAGAGATGGCTCCTGCCTGCACCGCCTTTGCCCAGGCCGCCAAGTCCTCAAACTCCCAAGATCCCGTCAGGGGATAAATGGCAATAACCCCCATCAAGAGCAAGAGGTCGCCGATGCGCTTGGTTAAGAAAGCATCTCGCGCCCCGGTGACCACCAGCGGCTGGTTATACCAAAAGCCCACCAATAGGTAGGTGCCCAGGGTCAAAATCTCCAAGATGACGTAGCTAAAAAACAGAGAGCCACACATGGCCAGGGCGCACATTCCCCCCTCAAACAGGCCCAGCAGGGAGAAGAAGCGCGCCCAGCCCCAGTCCATTTCCATGTAGCCAAAGCTGTAGATCTGGGCCACCAGGTTCAGCCCCGTCACCACAGCGCAGGCCCCCAGCGTTACCGAAGAGACCTCTAGCGGCAGCTCCAACACCAGATCCCCCACCTGCAGCCAGGGCAGCCGAATCACCTGCGCCGGCTGATCCCAAATCGCCACCAGCGCCCCCACACTGTGCAGAAACGCTACCAAAGTCAGCAGCGCATTTAGGTAGCCCGCCGGTCGAGGGCCAGTGCGGCGGGTGATTCCTGGGGACCAGATCAGCGCTCCCCCCCACCCCACCAGCGCATAGAGGGGAATTAACCATGCGGTTGTAACCAGCCCGTTCAAGCTCATAGTCCTCCTTCCGACCCGGGATCTCGCCTGACCCCATCGCTGGCTGAGATTCTGTAAAAAATCTTAAGAGGCATCCTAGTGGCAAACTAGGATAGACAGAAGTCAAGTTTTCCGATGAAGACCGTAGACTTAAGTCTATCCGCCAAAAAAACACTGGGAAGTCAGGAAGACCCACCTAAGGGATCCCGCCTGCAGGCCACTTCAGCCGCAGCTGCATTCTGTTGCAAAAAGTAAAGAGCCCCCTGCAGAAGTCCCTGCCGAGTTTTGGGGGCTACTGCCAGTTAGGTTTCCGCCAGCCCTACTAGGGCCTTTGCCTGCCCTGAGCAACCAGAGCTTGCTCGACTAGCTTTCCGACTTGCTAGAAGTCTGCACGTATAGGATTACTAGAAAGATGGAAGGTACCAAGATAAGCAAAAGAGTGGCCAAGATGCCCAGGTAGTTTGTCTCCATCGCTCCGCACGCGGCAAATCCAACTGGCAGCTAGCATACCATTCTCAGGTGCGCCTTGCCCAAACGACCCAGCCAGCCCTAGGGCTTGGTTCTCACCGCAACATCCCCCAGCACCTTAGTCTGGCAGGCGAGGCGATAGGTCTCAGGCTTGCGCCTGAGTTTGCGGTTTTCTGCCTCTGTGCGTGGCGAGAGGTTTTCAGCCCCCTCGACAATCTCCACCACACAGGTGCCACACTGGCCGTTGCCGCCGCAGTTTAGCAGCTTGGCCACCATCTTATAGAGGTCAATCTGGTTCTCCAGCGCCTTCAGGCGCAGGTTCGACCCCTCTGCGACGACGACCTCCCGGTTCTCGTTCACAAACCGAATCGTTGCCATAGCTCTGCCAAAGAACCTCGCTCGAACTGAGCCAAGAAAGAGCGATGTTGCTAAGTATTGTTACATTTTAAGTCATGTTTTTAATCTTTGGCCAGAGATCGGGGAAGATGGTGCCAAATATGAGGGGCATCCCGCCTGAAGCCACTCAGGTCGGTTGCGCTTCGTTATACTGTCTGATCTCTGGGAGGGAAATTCTGCCGGCAATACTTTCAGTCAGTGGGTGTGCCCTTAGGTTAGGTAGGCACGGCACCCCTCAAGCTAGAAGGGACTGCTCAGGTCAGAACCTAGGGGGATGTCGACTTCGCTTTTTGACTGGATATTGCCCAAGTGTTGAAAACGTGGAGGATCGAGCTTTATGGGACTACCGTGGTATCGGGTCCACACTGTTGTACTCAACGATCCAGGCCGCCTCATTGCGGTACACCTAATGCACACTGCCCTGGTGGCGGGTTGGGCCGGATCGATGGCCCTGTACGAAGCAGCCATCTTCGACCCATCGGATCCGGTCTTGAATCCAATGTGGCGCCAGGGCATGTTTGTCATGCCGTTTATGGTGCGCCTGGGAGTGGTCAACTCATGGGGTGGATGGAACATCTATGGCGAGAGCGTTGCCAACCCAGGCTTCTGGACGTTTGAGGGGGTAGCCGCTGCCCACATCGTTCTATCGGGGTTGCTCTTTTTGGCTGCCTGCTGGCACTGGGTGTACTGGGATCTGGAGCTGTTCCGGGACCCCCGTACCGGTGAGCCAGCCTTGGACTTGCCGAAAATCTTTGGGATCCACCTGCTCCTGGCGGGGATTCTCTGCTTTGGCTTTGGCGCGTTTCACCTGACGGGCGTCTTTGGCCCAGGGATGTGGGTGAGCGATCCCTATGCCACAACAGGGCATGTGCAGCCGGTGGCGCCGGAGTGGGGGCCAGCCGGGTTTAACCCCTACAATGCTGGCGGGGTGGTGGCCCACCACATTGCCGCGGGCATCGTCGGCATCATTGCCGGCTTGTTCCACATTACGGTTCGTCCGCCCCAACGCCTCTACAAGGCTCTGCGCATGGGGAACATAGAGAGCGTGCTCTCCAGCTCGCTGGCAGCAGTGTTCTTTGCTGGCTTTGTGGTAGCCGGGACAATGTGGTATGGCAGCGCCACCACACCTGTCGAGCTGTTTGGCCCCACCCGCTACCAATGGGATTCCGGTTACTTCAACCAGGAAATTAACCGGCGCGTCAATGCTGCCGTGGAAGCTGGGATGACCCTCAGCGAAGCCTACAACTCTCTGCCTAAGTCCTTACTCTTCTACGATTACGTGGGCAACAACCCAGCCAAGGGTGGCCTGTTCCGGGCTGGCCCCATGAACAAAGGGGATGGCATTGCCATCGCGTGGCTGGGCCACCCAGTGTTCCGGGATCGCGAGGGGCGGGAGCTGACGGTGCAGCGCATGCCCACCTTCTTTGAGACGTTTCCCGTCATCCTGCGAGATGCCGATGGCGTAGTGCGGGCTGACATTCCCTTCCGCCAGGCCGAGTCGCGCTACAGCTTTGAGCAAGTGGGCGTGACGGTGGAGTTTTACGGCGGCAAGTTGGACGGGCAGGTGTTCACGGACCCGCCAACGGTTAAGAAGTATGCCCGCATGGCCCAGTTGGGTCGGCTCTTCGAGTTTGACCGTGAAACGCCCAAGGCTGACGGCACCTTCCACACCAGCCCCCGCGGGTGGTTTACCTTTGCCCACGCTGTCTTTGCCCTGCTATTTTTCTTCGGCCACATTTGGCACGGCGCCCGTACCCTCTTCCGCGACGTGTTCGCTGGCATTGACCCGAACATGAGTGAGGAGATGGTGGAATTCGGCGTCTTCCAAAAAGTGGGGGATCCCACCACTCGCAAGGTGCAAGAAGCCTAGAGCTTTCTTGGTTCCTAGCCGTCGGCACTCGGTTCTCTTTGGGAATGGGGTGCTGGCGGCTCTAGAGAGTCCATGGGAGGTTGCTATGGAAACCATCACCTACACCTTTATCCTGTTTTTGACGTTGGGCCTTCTGTTTTTTGCTGTTGCTTTTCGCGAAACTCCCAAGATCCCTAAGAAGTAAGCCCCACCAGTTGGGTCCGCCACGCTAGTAGGGTCTGAGGCTAGGAGGCCGCGCAAACAATTGCCTGGATCCCTGGGCAAGGGCAGTTGCCCCGAGACTAGCCTGGGGATCGCTACAATTGCCTTGGGTTGGTGCTAGCTGGGCTCTAGAGCCCAGGGGAACGATGGCAAAGGTGCTACTGGTAGAGGATGATCCGGCCAATGCCCGCGTATTCGAGAAGGTGCTGCAGCGACGGGGTGGGTTTGAGGTTCTTCACAGCCAGGATGTGGAGCAGATTCTACAGCTGGCCCAAGCCCGTGAAGTAGACGTCATTTTGCTAGATGTCTCCCTCTCCCAGAGCACCTTTCGCGGCGAGGCAGTGGACGGGATCCGCATTGCCCAGCTGCTTAAGGGGGATCCCCGCACCAGCTCCATTCCTATCCTCTTGGTAACGGCCCACGCCATGCGGGGCGACCGGGAGACTTTTTTGGCCCAGAGTGGGGCCGATGGCTACATTGCCAAGCCAGTCGTGGATCACGAGGAGATGGTGAACCAAGTGCGCCAGGTGTTGGCTCAGGCTCAGCAGGGCTAACTGGACAGGCTTTGCACAATCGACTGCCAAAAAGGGATCCCATCCTGGCCTGGCAAATCGGGGTCGGCAGCGCGTTCTGGGTGAGGCATCAAGCCGAGGATGCGACCGCTGGGATCGCAAATGCCGGCGATGTTATCCACCGAGCCGTTGGGGGCAACGGGATCGTAGCGGAAGACAATCTGACCCCCATCTTGCAGCTGCTTCAGGGTGTCGGCCTCGCAGACGTAGCGTCCTTCTCCATGGGCAATCGGCAGGGTTACAAGGGCGGACGGGGGGTAGGCGCTTGTCCAGGGCAGATCTGGCCGCTCCACGCGGATCCTCACTCGGTCGCAGATAAAGTGCAGATTAGCGTTGCGCAGCAGCGCCCCTGGCAGCAAGCCCGCCTCTGTCAGGATCTGGAAGCCATTGCAAATGCCCAAGACATAGCCCCCCCGGGCTACGTGCTCGGCTAGAGACCCCATTACCGGCGCAAAACGGGCCAACGCGCCCGCCCGCAGGTAATCTCCGTAGCTGAATCCCCCCGGCAGCACCACCACATCCAGCCCTGACAAATCGGTTTCCCGGTGCCAGATGAGTCGCGTCGGACAGCCTAAGAGGCCGCGGGTTACCCAGGCTACGTCGCGGTCACAATTGGAGCCAGGAAAAACGACAATGCCAAACCTTACCTTGGCCATGGGGATCCCTTGGGGCGAAGGCAAAAGCGGTGAGGGCTGGAGCGAGAGAGCTTCTTGGTGAGAGATCAGCCCTCTTGAGGCTCCACTTGGATTTGATAGGTCTCGATTACTGGATTGGCCAGCAGTTGCTCGCACAGCTTGCTCACCTGCTCTCGGGCAGTTTCGGCGTCAGGGGCCTCTAGCTGCAGCTGGATGTGTTTGCCAATGCGCACTCCCTGCACCTGGGTATGCCCTAGCTGATGCAAGCTAGCCTGGAGAGCAGCCCCGGCAGGATCCAGTACCGAGGGGCGCAGGTGGATCTGAATTTGGGCCTGGAACTGCATAGAATGAAGCTGGGCTTCTACAAGTGTATAGCCGGTTGTCGCTCGCTTGAGGCCAGCCTATGGATGCAGGGCGCGTCGTGGCCATTGCCCAGAATGTTTTTCGGGAAACCATTCGGGATCGCGTTCTTTATCTGGTGATGGTGTTTGCGGTGGCCATGCTGGGGGCCATCGTTTTGATTCCCCAGGTAGCCAACCAGGCCCACAACAAGATCATTGCCGATTTGGGTCTGGCCGCCATCCACTTCCTGTTGCTGGTGGTGGCCATTTTCGTCGGCACGGGGCTGGTCAATAAAGAGATCGAGAGGCGCACGGTCTACGTGCTGATTGCCAAACCCATGAGCCGGGCGGAGTTTATTGTCGGCAAGCATCTGGGCCTGTCGGCTTTGCTGTCGGTGCTGCTAGCAATGATGACGGCTGTCTTTTTGCTCAGCCTGCGGGTGGTGCAGGCCCCCATTTCCCCCTGGGCCGTTCTCTGGGCAACAGTTTTTACCTTTTTGGAACTGGTGCTGATTGTGGCAGCAGCGCTGCTGTTTGGGGTTTTTACCTCCCCGATTTTGGCTACCCTCTACACCATTGCCCTGTTCATTATGGGCCACACGAGCCGTGCCCTGCTGCAGTTAAGCAAGCTAGTGGAAGACACAGGCTTCGGCAAGGTGTTCGAGGTAATCTACTTAGTCCTGCCAGATCTGGAGCGCTTTAACCTAAGAGATGCTGCCGTTTACGGACAAATTCCCCCGCCCACCCAGCTTCTTGGCGATGCGCTTTACGGCCTGATCTACACCGTTTTGCTGCTCATTTTGACGGCGCTGGTGTTTGCCCGGCGCGAGTTCTAATAAGCTCTCGGTGGATCCTTCTCTCATGCGATTTTTCCACTTCCACACCCCTGAGCAAGTCCCCTCGTCAGGGATCCCGGCCTGCGCGGTGGCCATTGATGTGCTGCGGGCCACCACCACCATTGCCACAGCCCTGGCCGCAGGGGCAGAGGCCGTGCAGGTGTTTGCCGATTTACAACCCTTGCAAACGACCAGCCAGAGCTGGCCGGCCTCCAAACGGCTCTTAGCTGGGGAGCGAGGCGGCAAAACAGTGGCGGGCTTTGACCTAGGCAACTCCCCCCGCGAGTATACGCCGGAGCGTGTGCGGGACAAGCGCATCTTCATGAGCACCACCAACGGCACCCGCACCCTTCAGCGCTTAGAAGGGATCCCAGTGTTGATCACAGCAGCCCTGGTGAACTTGGGAGCAGTGGTGGAGTTTCTCAGGCAAGGAGCTTTTGCCGAGGTGTGGCTGGTGGGAGCTGGCTGGGAGGGGGCTTTTGCTTTGGAAGACACCGCCTGTGCCGGAGCCATTCTGCATCGCCTGGGCTGTTCGGAGGAGCAGTTGGGCAACGACGAGGCAGTGGCCGCCCTGGCCCTCTACCAAACTTGGCAAGACAATCTCCTGAGCCTGTTGCGGCGCTCCAGCCATGGGCAGCGGCTACTGGCCATTAGCCCTGAAAGCGACAGCGACCTGGCCTATTGTGCGGAGTTGGATCGGCTCTCAGTGGTGCCCCGGCAGGTTCAGCCCGGCGTTTTGGCCCTCGCCGGCTAGCTGGCCTGGGGTGTCTCGGCGGCAACAGCCAAAGCCTTCTGGTGCAGCCACTCCTGCCATTCTCCCGGGATCAACTTGCTGTGAAACGCATCTCCGGAGACAAACACCTCCTGCTGGTTTTGGGCCAAAACAAAAATGGAGCGGCGGTCGAAATGGGAGGTGAGCTTGTAGAGGGTGTAGGGGCCTTCGGAGTAGAGGGTCAACGTTTCCTGATCCAGGCCGTGGCGGCTGCTTTGGCCGCGGGCTCGCAGGATCATGTTGATCAATTGTTCGTAGTACATACAACCCTTCCCGACGAGGTAGGGAACATCCCTGGGCACGACCTCAACAGCCAAGGCGGCTGCCGAGGCTTGGGCGGCTCGCGTGAGCCCAGTATAACTCCCGGCTCAGGCAACACTGAGCCCAACAGAGCAGGTGAGTTCAACCAAGGCAGCGGCAAATGCGATAAATAGTAAGGCAAACCGTCAGTTTTGCAATTCTGCACAGGCAGCCCCCATGGCCACTACGGCGCCTCACTCTCTTCCTCCCACCAATCCTGTCCGCGTCGCCATCGTCGGGGCCTCCGGCTATGGAGGGGTGCAGTTGGTGCGGCTGCTCAGCGAGCATCCCGGCGTGCAGATCACCTACCTGGCCGGTCAAGACAGCGCCGGCAAACGCTACGGGGATCTCTACCCTCACCTGGCCCAAGCGGTGGATTTGACCATCCAGCCGGTAGATGTGGAGGCCATTGCCGCCAGCAGCGACGTTGTCTTCCTCTCTCTGCCCAATGGCCTGGCAGCAGACTTGGCGCCGCCTTTGCTAGCCAAAGGGTGCAAAGTTCTAGATCTCTCGGCAGACTATCGCTTTCGCAACCTGGCCACCTACCAATCCTGGTATCGCCTGGGGCAGACGGATCCCAACTGGCCCAGCCCTGCCTATCGCCAGGCCAACGAGCAAGCGGTCTACGGGCTGCCAGAACTCTACCGGGAGGCCATTGCCCAAGCCCAACTGGTAGCCTGCCCCGGCTGCTACCCCACCGCCTCCCTGTTGGCGGTTGCCCCCCTGCTGCGGCAGGGGTTGGTGGAGCTGGACAGCCTTATTTTCGATGCCAAATCCGGCGTCTCTGGCGCGGGCCGCACCCCCAAGCTGGGATCCCTATTTGCCGAGGTAGATGGCTCTCTGGGGGCCTATGGCGTGGCCCAACACCGGCACACGCCCGAGATCGAGCAGGCCTGCAGTGACCTCACCCACACTCCCATCACTGTACAATTTACGCCCCACCTCGTGCCGATGGTGCGGGGTATCCACGTCACCTTGTACGCCAACCTGCGGGATCCCGGCCTCGTGGGCGAAGATCTCATCACCATTTACAACGCCTTCTATCGCCAATCCCCCTGGGTCAAGGTGCTGCCCCGCGGCGTTTACCCGCAAACCAAGTGGGTTGCCGGCACCAACACCTGCATGATCGGGGTGGAAGTGGATACCCGCACCAACCGAGTCATTGTCCTGTCGGTAATCGACAACCTCATGAAGGGACAGGCCGGGCAGGCGGTGCAATGCCTCAACCTAATGATGGGGTGGCCGGAAACCTTGGGCTTACCGCAGCTTGCCTTTTACCCCTAGCTATAATGCCGGTAATTCCCCTGCAGCCCAGTTTGCCCATGCCTAACCTCTTCTCCCCCAATCTTGATCCCAACAGGCCCGCCGCGCCGGCGAACTCTCCACCTTCATCCGGTAGGGCGGGGGACCTGAACTGGGAGGGGCTGTGGCGGCAACTGGAAGCGGGCTGGCAGGAGCTGCCCCGGCGCTCTGAAGAAACCCTGCAGCAAACCCTAGCTCGTTTGCAACTGGAGTGGGGCGGCCTGTGCCGCGAGGCGAGGGATCGGCTGCAGGCAACTTTAGACAAAGCTAGAGCCACCAGCTCTCCAGAGCCGCTCCAGCAAGACCTGCAAGCGCTTTTGCCTCTGCTCAGCCCCCGCCAATGGGAGGTGGTCATTGGCTCTCTGGAACGGGCCGCCGATCGCGCCTGGGTGGCCAGCCTGCTGTATCACAGCCTGCAGGACCAGGCCTATTCTGGGGCAGAAACCAACGGCATCCCTTCTTGGGCAGGGGCCTTAACCGCTGAGCAACGCTCCACCTTGGAGGCGATGAGCCTGCGGGCCTATGGCAATAGCCGCCTACCTCTGGTGGTGGACAAAAGCGGCGAGATCCAGGTGAAAGCCTCAGCCGCCCTCTTGGCCGCCCTCATTGCCGTCGAGATCGGCAGCGTGGGATCGGCAGGGGCCCTCTCTCTGCTGGGCACGCCGGAGCTGCGCAAGCTCTTGAATGCCGAGGGCAAGCTGCGGCGCAGCGTCTTAAAGCAGGGGCGAACTGCCCTCACCGAAGAGGAGTGGCAAACCCTGCGCCAGTGGCTCGATCCCAAAGGATCCCCCCCCGACTGGTACCTCTCCCTCACCCAACTGGGGATCCAAACCACGCAGGTGGGGGACTATCTGGCGCGGCGGCTGCGGGAGTTTTTCCAAAGCGAATGGATCAAGCTGGTGATCCCTCCCCTGTATCACCTGGTTATCGACGCTGTGCGGCTGTTGACGGGGGAAGTGTTTCTCAGTGTGGGCACAACCCTAGAAGCGGCTTTAGAGTCGGCAGAAGCTGAACGACGCCTGGAGCTGCTGCTGCAAGCTTTGCCCCAGGCCCGGCACATTCCCAGTCCCGAGCGCATCCAAGCCGCCCTTCCCGCCGTTGTGGAGGCTGCTGAGACAACCCTCAGGCCACTACTGGGGCGCCAGTTGATGACGGTGGCCGACATCTTCGACCCGCCCCTTCGCAACGAAAGCCTCAACGAGTTGGGGCGGCAGCTCAACCTCTGGAATCCCCTGCAGTTTTTGCTCACCTGGGGTACGTCTGGCTGGCTAGAGGCTCTGCTGGATCAGATCAAGGAATTGCAGCAGACCTACCCGGAAATGCCCCTGTGGGAGAGCTATCGGCAAGGGGTTGAGACAGCAGTGCAAGCCCCTCGGGTGATGGAGCAGGCAGAGGCCCTGCGCCTTACCGCCAAGAGCTTGGATCCCGAGATAGAACCCTCGGACGACTGAGCCATTCAAGGGTACCCCCCCTCCTGGGCAGGGCCTTCTTGAATGGTGGCGGATATCAAGAGATGCTCTTGTGCTACAATGTGTAAGCCATGTTTAGGGATGTCCATCAGTAGATGACAGCCAGATAGTCTAGTCTACCCCTCTTGCGCCTGTAGCTCAGTGGACTAGAGCACGTGGCTACGGACCACGCGGTCGGGAGTTCAAATCTCTCCAGGCGCGTTCCAGTCCCAGATGATTTTTCGTCTGGGGTGTCTGCTGTCCCTTAGCTGGCCTGAATCCTGTGTTAGGATCAGGCCTATCAGGTCCGCCTTGATGCAGGCGTAGGGAGCTCGAGGATCATGTTTGAACGCTTTACAGAAAAGGCCATCAAGGTGATCATGCTGGCCCAGGAGGAGGCCAGGCGGTTAGGTCACAATTTCGTTGGCACTGAGCAAATTTTGCTGGGGCTCATTGGCGAGGGCACGGGGATCGCCGCCAAAGTCCTCAAATCTATGGGGGTCAACTTAAAAGACGCCAGAATTGAGGTTGAGAAAATTATCGGTCGGGGATCCGGCTTTGTGGCGGTTGAGATCCCCTTTACTCCTCGCGCCAAGCGAGTGCTGGAGCTCTCCTTGGAAGAGGCGCGCCAGCTTGGCCACAACTACATTGGCACGGAGCACCTACTCCTGGGCCTGATCCGAGAAGGGGAGGGAGTAGCCGCCCGCGTTCTGGAAAACCTGGGGGTGGATCTCTCCAAGGTGCGTACCCAAGTCATCCGCATGCTGGGCGAAACCGCCGAAGTAACGGCAGGCGGTGGCTCCTCTAGCCGTACCAAGACGCCCACGCTGGATGAATTTGGCACCAACCTGACTCAACTGGCTCAGGAAGGCAAGCTGGATCCAGTGGTAGGCCGGACGCGGGAGATCGAGCGGGTGATCCAAATCTTGGGCCGCCGCACCAAGAACAACCCCGTCCTCATCGGCGAGCCGGGGGTTGGCAAAACCGCCATTGCCGAAGGTTTGGCCCAGCGCATTGTGCAAGGCGATGTGCCCGACATCTTGGCCGACAAGCGAGTGATCAGCTTGGACATCGGCCTGTTGGTGGCTGGCACCAAGTACCGCGGCGAGTTTGAAGAGCGCCTCAAGAAAATCATGGATGAGATCCGCAACGCCGGCAACATCATCCTGGTCATCGACGAGGTGCATACCCTGATTGGGGCGGGGGCGGCGGAGGGTGCTATCGATGCTGCCAACATCCTCAAGCCGGCTTTGGCTCGCGGCGAGCTACAGTGCATCGGGGCCACCACTCTGGATGAGTACCGCAAGCACATTGAGCGAGATCCGGCTCTGGAGCGCCGCTTCCAGCCCATCATGGTGGGCGAGCCGAGCGTGGCTGAGACCATTGAGATTCTCTATGGCCTGCGGGAGCGCTATGAGCAGCACCACAAGCTGAGGATCTCCGATGCGGCTCTGGAGGCGGCAGCCAAGCTGGCCGACCAGTACATCTCCGACCGCTTCTTGCCCGACAAGGCCATTGACCTCATCGACGAAGCGGCTTCGCGAGTGCGCTTGATCAACTCCCAACTGCCGCCAGCGGCGCGGGAGCTGGATCAGGAGCTGCGGCGGGTTCTCAGGGAGAAGGATGCCGCAGTGCGAGCCCAGGACTTCGACAGGGCTGGTGAGCTGCGGGACCGGGAGATGGAGATTAGGCAGCAGATCCGCGCCATTGCAGCGGCCAAGAAAGCCGAGGACAGCAGCCGCACGGAGCTGCCAGAGGTAACGGAGGAAGATGTGGCCCAGGTGGTGAGCGCTTGGACAGGGGTGCCGGTAGCCAAGCTCACCGAAAGTGAGTCGGAGAAGCTGCTCCACATGGAGGAGACCCTGCACCAGCGCATTGTCGGTCAAGATGAGGCTGTGCGGGCTATCTCTCGCGCCATTCGTCGCGCGCGCGTGGGATTGAAAAATCCCAATCGCCCCATCGCCAGCTTCATCTTCTGCGGCCCAACTGGGGTGGGCAAAACGGAGCTGACCAAGGCCTTAGCCGCCTACTTCTTCGGCTCCGAGTCAGCCATGATCCGCCTTGACATGTCGGAGTACATGGAGCGGCACACGGTCAGCAAGCTTATTGGATCCCCGCCCGGCTACGTCGGCTACAACGAGGGGGGTCAGCTGACCGAAGCGGTGCGGCGCCGCCCCTACACGGTGGTGCTTTTTGACGAGGTTGAGAAAGCCCACCCGGATGTGTTTAACCTGCTGCTGCAGATTCTCGAAGATGGCCGCCTGACCGATGCCAAAGGTCGCACGGTGGACTTCAAGAACACGTTGATCGTGATGACCTCTAACATTGGCTCCAAGGTCATCGAGAAGGGCGGCGGCAGCCTTGGCTTTGAGTTCAACACCAATGAGGAAGAGGCCAACTACAACCGCATCCGCAACCTGGTGCACGAAGAGCTGAAGCAGTATTTCCGGCCCGAGTTCCTCAACCGGGTGGACGAGATCATCGTCTTCCGGCAACTGACCAAGGACGAGGTGAAGCAGATCGCCGACATCCTGCTCAAGGAAGTCTTCGACCGCATGAAGGAGAAGAAAATTCACCTCACGGTCAGCGATCGCTTCAAAGACCTGCTGGTGGAGGAGGGCTACAACCCCAGCTACGGGGCACGTCCCCTGCGCCGGGCCATCCAGCGCCTGTTGGAAGACCTGCTGGCAGAGGAGATCTTGACTGGCCGCGTCAAAGAGGGATCTGAGGTGCTCATCGACGTGGACGAGGAGCGCAAGCCCAAAGTCCTAGTCACGCAGTCAGATCGGGTGCTCTTGCCGCAGGGAGCTGAGTAAGGTCGCCAGGACGCTCTTCTGTTGCTGGTTACTGGACAAGGGATCCGCTGCTATTTCCGGATCCCTTGTTCTTGACTAACAAGGGATTGGCTGTAGGAGAACTCTGGCATGGTGCAATCTACCTATTACTACTACGGTGGTGCTCCGGTTCGGACGCCTCCCCCGGATTTAGCTTCCCTGCTGCTCCAGGAGCGCATTGTTTACCTGGGTTTACCTCTGGCGGAAGAGTCAAATGCCAACGTCACCAAGCTGATCATCGAGCAACTGCTGTATTTGCAGTACGAGGATCGGGAAAAGCCGATCAAGATGTACATCAACTCGACGGGCACCTATAACTACGACACGGCAGCCTTTGCCATTCTGGACACCATGAACTACATCAAGCCGCCAGTGCACACTATCTGCATTGGCAGTGCCATCGGCATGGCGGCCATGTTATTGGCAGCAGGAGCCAAAGGATTTCGGGCCAGTCTGCCCAATGCCACGATTGTGCTGCATCAGCCCTATGGGGGTGCCCGAGGACAGGCCAGCGACATTGAAATTCGCACCCGCGAGATTCTGACTTTGCGCAACATGATGCTGGAGGAACTCTCCCGCAGCACGGGTCAGCCCGTGGAGCGCATCAAGAAGGACACGGAGCGGCTGTTTTTCATGACCCCGGAAGAGGCTAAGGCCTATGGCCTTATTGACCAGGTGCTGACCAGCTCCAAAGGCTTGCCAAAGTTGGCAGCAGCCAAAACCTAAGGGTCAACCTTGAAACACCCGCACTGGGCTGTGGCGGGTTTTGTCTTGGCTGAGCCTGAGTGCGGGAGCAATTTGGCAAGCGCCCTATTCTGGTTCAAACTTTGCCAGGAGAAACTTATGCCAATTGGAGTGCCTCGCGTCCCCTACCGTTTGCCCGGCGATCCTTACACCCAATGGATTAGCCTCGATGACCGCCTCTACCAAGAGCGGATTTTGTTTATTGGCGAGCCGATTGACGACAACTTGGCCAATACCATTGTGGGGGTAATGCTCTACCTCAATTCCCAGGACCCCCAAAAAGATATCGTGATGTACATCAATTCCCCCGGCGGCTCTGTGACGGCAGGGATGGCCATTTATGACACCATGAACCACGTCAAGCCGGACATCGTTACGGTTTGCGTGGGCCAAGCGGCCTCAATGGCAGCCTTTTTGCTGGCTGCCGGCACCAAGGGAAAACGCTTTGCCCTGCCCCACGCTCGCATCATGCTGCACCAACCTTCGCTGGGAATGATCCAAGGCCAAGCCAGTGACATTGAAATTCGAGCCCGCGAAACGCTGCGGGTTAAACGGCGCATGAACGAGCTGCTGTCGCAAATGACCGGCCAGCCGCTGGAGAAAATTGAGCGGGACGTGGAGCGAGACTTTTACCTCTCGGCTACAGAAGCCCAGGCCTATGGAATTGTCGACCGGGTAATCCAGGAGCGCTCGGAAGCTATGGCCAGCTAAACGCGAGGAGAAGCGGTCGGATGTTCTGGAGGCTGGGACTGGGTGGCTGCAGCGGCTTGTTGCTGCTTTGGGGTAGCCAAGCCTGGTCATTGCCGCCAGCTTCCGAGATTCCCGAGGAGGTGTTGCGGGCTCAACCTGAGCTGCGTGCCCGTTCGCCGGTTGATAACCAGCTCCTCACTGCTAGCGAAGCGCAGAAGCTGCAGGCAGAGCTAGCAGCCCGTCCTGCCACGGGATCAGTTTCGCCAAAGGTGGAACGGCTGATCTTTCTACTCAAGCTGCGCAAAGGAGTTCGCGACCTGTTTCCTTTCTTGCTCCCCTAATCCAGCCTACCCTCTATCTATTTCTAAGGGCGGGGAGGGATCCCTTTCTGGTAGCGGTAGGGGCCAGCGCGGGATCCCCAAGTTTGCTGACCAGTGGTGGCGTCGAAGCCGCGATCCCAGGTGATGAATTCTTGGGCTGTGAGGTCGAACTCAATGTGGATATAGGTACTGTCGCCGGGGTTGAGGCGGCAAGCTCCCCCTGGCAGCATCTCGCCGTGAAAACGGCCTGGGCGTTTTTCGACCAAAATACGGCAGCCTGGCAAATGCTCGAGGTCTGAGAGTGACAGCTGCGCTAAACGCTGCGGATCCTGCGAGGCGCCTGCACAAGCCGCTTGATCTCGCAACTTGTAGTTTTCTATCCGCAAGGGATCCGCCAGCAACTGTAGCACTCGGCTGCGGTAGAATCGGCCCGGTGTGTGTTCATTGAACTGCTCGGTAAAAAAGCCAATTCCCTCGGGAAACAGGTGAGGCAGACGCACGTACCAAAGGCTTACTGGCACAAACCACACCGGCTCCGCCATTGCCTGAGCGCGGTTGCTGTAGTAGCCTTCCAACCAATTGGCTAAGGTGTTGAGGTCGGGATCGAAAGTTGTCAAGGCTAACGCGAAAGAGTCTCTTGCGCTTCTCAATTCTACTCCCCCGCGGGTGCTGCGGCGGGGTAGCCTCTTGACTCTGCTAAGGGCAGTTTGACTATGACCCAGCTCACTCCCAGCGCCAGCTACAGTATTGCCCTACGCCTACGTCTGCCCAACCGGCCCGGAGCCCTGGCCCGCGTCACTCAAGCCATTGCCGAGGTGGGCGGCAGCCTCAGCCGGATCGACCTCATCCACCAATCGGCTGCTGAAACCGTGCGGGAGATCTGTGTCGATGCCGTTAGCAGCGAGCACGCCCAGCAAATTCAGGCCGCCGTTGCCTCCTTGGCCAATGTGAAGGTGGAGCGGGTGGTGGATCGCACCTTTGAGCTGCATCGAGGGGGAAAGTTGCAGGTGGTGGCCAAAAGCCCCCTGGAGAGCACCGCTGACCTGGCCATGGCCTATACCCCGGGCGTGGGCCGGGTGGCGCTGGAGATTGCCGCCGATCCCAGCGCTGTCTATGAGTACACCATCAAGGGGAACTGTGTGGGCATCGTTACCGACGGCAGTGCCGTGCTGGGCCTGGGAAACATCGGCCCGGAGGCCGCTTTGCCCGTGATGGAGGGGAAAGCAGCCCTGTTTAAGCGCTTTGCCGATATCGATGCTTTCCCGCTCTGCCTGGCCACGCAGGAGGTGGCAGAAATCGTGGAGACCGTGGTGCGCCTGGCGCCGGGGTTTGGCGGCTTCAACCTGGAAGACATCAGCGCCCCCCGCTGCTTTGCTATTGAATCCCAGCTCAAAGCCCGCCTCAACCTGCCCGTGTTTCACGACGATCAGCACGGCACCGCCATTGTGGTGCTGGCGGCGCTGCTGAATGCCCTGAAAGTGGTGAAAAAGAGCCTAGACGAGGTGCGCATTGTCCTCAACGGGGCCGGGGCAGCCGGCATTGCCGTGACGCAACTGCTGCGGCGGGCCGGGGCAGCCCACATCCTGGTCTGCGACCGCCAAGGGATCCTCAGCCGCTCCCGCTCTGACCTCACCCCGGAAAAGGCAGCTATCGCCGTTGAGGAGAGCGGATCCCTGGCAGAGGCTTTGGTGGGAGCGGATGTGTTCATTGGGGTAAGCGTGGCCAATGCCCTGACGCCGGAGATGGTGGAGACAATGGCGCCAGATCCCATCGTCTTTGCCCTGGCCAACCCGGTGCCCGAGATCCAGCCGGAGCTGGTGGCGGATCGAGTCGCCGTGATGGCTACGGGTCGGAGCGACTACCCCAACCAGATCAACAACGTGCTGGCCTTTCCGGGCGTGTTTCGCGGCGCTCTTGACTGCCGCGCCAAGCAGATCAACACCGAGATGTGCCTGGCTGCCGCCCACGCCATCGCCAATTTGATTTCACCTGAAGACTTGGATCCCCAGTGGATCATCCCCTCAGTCTTCGATGGGCGGGTGGTTCCTCAGGTAGCTGCCGCCGTGATCCAAGCGGCCCGCCAAACGGGAGTGGCCGGGATCCCATAACTTGTTCAATAAACAGGCTAATTCAGCACACGAGCATCACGGCTTGCAACTCCTCGGGGAGAGGCAGCAGCGGGCCTCTTTTTCGTAATTTTTCGTAATTTAACAATTCTTCAGAGCGCCTCTTCTGGAAGTGGAGTTCTTTATATCTTGAGCTCTAGCTTCCTGCCTAGCTGGGGTTCTCAATGGACTTACGCAAGCCCTTCTATGTTCACCTCGTTACTGCCCTCGCCGCTGCTGGTATAGCTGCCGCGCCCCTGGATCGACTCAGTAAGGCCGGGGGAGTGGGTCTAGCCGCTGGAATTGGGAGTGCGGTAGCCGCGGAAGTTGCCCAACGTCACGGCAGTCGGGCTCGAGCTTTGAGAAGCCAGATTGAGGAGCTCTCCCGGCAAATAGAAGAAAAGGAGCAGCAGCTACGCAGCTATGAAAATCAACTGGATGAGCTTCGAGCCCAGCTCCAACAGCGGGAAGAGAAGCTCCAGAGACTTGAGGCTGATCTAGCAGAGTATCAGAAGCTCCTAGAACAGCTCGAAACTGAGCGGCAAGAATGGCGGCAGAATGCCATGAACTTGTCTGAGCAAGTTCAGAAACAAGAGCAGCAGCTACAAGGTCAGCAAGCGGAACTGGATCATCTGCGGGCACAGCTTCGGCGGAGAATTGAGGATCTCGCGCAAGCCGACACTAATACTATAGTCTTAGCAAGAAGCGAAAGAGATTTTTATCGAGAAGAAGCCAAGAGTTTTATCTTAGAGATCTTGAGTAGAGCAGCCGATCAGGTGCATAAGGGAAGTAGAGTCCAGCATATACTCCAAGACCTAATTCAGAATAACCATGCAAACGAAGGTAAGAGTTATCGTCAAAAGCTTAGGGAAGGTATAAATCATTTGTTCAGAGACTACCGCAAATGGTGCGATAATAGTTATGAAGTAGAGTTGCATAAGCTTGGTTTTGAGGTTGTTTCAGAGAAAAATTATGTTGTGATTAGATTTCGCGGGGATAACCGCTATCAAATTTCCCTAGCTAAGACTCCCAGCGATCAGCGTGCTGGTTACGAGATTGCTCAAAATATTCGCAATAAAATCTTCGGTCTAACAGAGCCTACTTGAGGCTTACTTGTGAAAGGTGGGGATCTTTTTTTCTGGCCAAGGTTGGGGAAGTCAGCTTGGGCCCTGATAGGATAGGGGAAAGGGAATCTCCGCCATGTTCTACCTGCCAGTCTCACTGTTGTTGTTTTTAATGCTTCTACTGCTATTGCCCTTCCTCTGGCTGGGGCTAGCAGTGGATGTGGTAGCGCTGGCGGCAGGGAAGTTGGGCTTTTCCCGAGATGGGGCACTGTTGCTGCTGCTGGCTATCCTGGTGGGCAGCTCGGTCAATATTCCCCTCTACCGCGTCAGGTGCGAGGTAACTCTGGTGGAAGACCTGGCCAGCCTGTGGATGCGGCAATTTTGGGGGATCCCGTTGGCCAAGATCTCTCAGGAGACGGTGGTTGCCCTAAACGTGGGCGGGGGCCTGATCCCGCTGCTCTTGGCCCTGTATCAATTTGGCCGGGCCAGTGGGCTGTTGATCCTAGCCGTAACGGCGCTGGTAACTTTGGTCAGCTACTACGCTTCCCACGTAGTGCCCGGGATCGGCATTCAGATGAATCCCCTGGTGGCTCCGGCTACAGCGGCTTTGGCCGCTCTGTTCTGGGCTGGAGATCAGGCGCCGGCGGTGGCTTTTGCCGGAGGGGTTTTGGGCACGGTGATTGGAGCGGATCTGCTGCACCTACCAGAGGTGTTGCGGCGCAGTTGCTCAGGCATCCTCAGCATTGGCGGGGCTGGGGTTTTCGATGGTATTGCTCTCTGTGGCCTATTTGCTCTACTGCTGAGCTAAACCAAGAGATAAGTAAGGGAAAGCGTGACCGATTGAGCCGGATCCAGCCAACGCAAGTCAGGGGCCCCCTCCTCAGCGCGGTAAGTCAACTCCTCGAAAAGGATTTGCGTCCACTCCAGCGGCTTGCTCAGCAACATCGGCGAACGGGTTACCCCCTGCTGGCGGGCCATGGCCTTGAGGGCCTCCAGGCTAGCAGAGAGGGGACGGGTGCTGGCCACAAACAGTAACTCGGTCAGTCCCTGGGCGTGGCAGGTAAGCAAATCGGGGTTGAGGACGGAGCGCGGCTCACGGACGGCCATCTCAGGCGGGGGTGGTATGGTCAGGCTGCCCTTAGCCTCTAGGCGCAGCGGCAGGGCAAGGTTGTCCTGGGGCACCGGAGCCAGCAGGTGCAGTTGCCCGCTGGAATCGACCATCAACAGATAGCCGAACAGATCCTGCTCGCCCTCGTTGCGCAGCGTGAGATAGAGGGGATCCCCGCGCAGGAAGCGAGGCATGCCCAGCTCAGCAGGAGCAGAGGCCCCTTGAGGAGGCCGCACTGCCCACGAGGGGGTTTTACCTCGGGTGGACAGTTCCCCCACCACCCCCAGGGACGAGATGGCAGCGTTGAGGGTGGTCCGCAGGCGCTTGGCCGCCAGCAGATGGGCCAGACGGGAGGCCAGCCGCTGCACTGCCGTAGTTGCCGCTTCGCCCGCTGGGCCACAGGAATTGAGAAGCAGCTCTCGCCCCGGCCAAAAGAGGCTGTAGCTGCCGACCTCCAAGGGCTTGGGCAGAGCGTCCCCTTGAAAGGCAGCAGCCATCTCTGGGGTGATGCGGCCCAGCAGGCAATCCACCTGGCGCTCGCGTGGGTTGGCCGTCTCCATCCAGCTATAGCCGGCGATGGCGTTGGTTAGATCCACTCTTTCAACACGGCCCAGGCTGTCTTCTAACCCCACCAAGAGCTTGAGGCTGCTCGAGAGAGCGCGCAACTGCTCTCGCACCAGCGTGCCTACGGGGGGAAACTGATCTTCCCCGCCGACCGCTTGGACCTGCGCCAACAGCCCACTGCGGGAACGAATCAGGAGTGGTGTTGCTGGAGCAGCAGGATCAGCAACAAAGGGAGCCAGAAGGGTGCCCGGCTGTAGACTACCCAGGACTGCCGCTGGGATCCCCCCTAGCCACACCTGAGCACGGCTCCCCCTCACCTCCTGGATGACCCCGCTAGCCGCTGTCTGGGGGGGAGTGAGGAAGTAGGGGGGGACTCGTCGAGCTATTTCTTTGCCCTCCAGGGTAGGGTGCTGACAAGAAAAGAGGCCCAGCTCCCGCCGACTGACCACCTGGTTGAAAGCAATCAGCAGGCGGGCAGGGGGCGTGGTCTCCCACAGGTACTGGGTCAGCAGGTAGGTGAGCACTCCTGCATGAAATCCCGGCCAAGCAGCTTCCGCTGCCAAGTCTTGGGGAGTGGTGGCAGCAATCAACAAGCCTTTGGGCCGAGGGGGCCAAACTTGCTGCCCTTCTGCAGAGGATGGCTGACCGGGATCCAGCACCTTGGAGGCTGCTGGCGGGACAGGTGGGCGGGAGCGCAGTTGGAGGTTGCCCCGTAGAGCAGGTGGGATGTGGGTAAAGCCGCAATCGAGTATGGTTGTGACCTGGGCTGTGCCCAAGTTTTGCACAAGCTGGAAAAAGCGCTCCAGCTCCATGGCCGCCGAGCTTTCGGAGCCCGACAACAGCAAAGCCGGCTGCCACTGATCCGGGGCCGATCCCGCCCGCCACTGGCCGTAGCCACTAAACTGCACGACCACGATTTCCGCCGGCTGACTTGGGCCCCCCAAGTGCTCGGCAAAGGCCGCTTGGACTGCGCTTGGCGTAGCCGCTCCATCGGTGAGGGCGAGAATGCCTGCCGGTTCAAAGCCAAAGCGGTACAGCAGCAGCTCCCGTTGCAGCTCTACGTCGGTTACACAGCCCTGCAGCGGGGATCCCTCGCCAGGGTAGCGGTTAATGCCAATGAGAAGAGCCAACTTGCGGGAGGTGGCTGCTAGAGCCTGTCGATAGCGCCTAGCCTGCCTGGTTAGCCAGCCGGGAGACAAACCAAGGCCAGCAGCAGCTAGGAGTAGTTTTTGGAGAAAAGACCGCCTTTCCATGCTGACCTGGTGGGCTGCCCCGCGGGCTTAGCGGCTAACCCATCGGCTTAAACTTTGTGCCCAGTCTGGGCCTATTTCAGGATATCTTTGTCCGCCCCAGATCAACCCCCCAGCCCACAAGCCGCTTGCCAACCCAGCAAGTTAAGATGTGTTACGAGATCCGTCGGGACTTCTATGGGCGCAACACTGTCGACAGCGGCCGCAGCCCAGCCAGCGGTGGCAGAGCAGCCTTTGCCTGGATCGGGGCAGCAGCCCTTGCAGCCGGCTCTGCGTTATGACCCAGAGGAGTTGGCTAGGCAATATCGGGGGCGCTGGGATCTGGTGCTGGGGCGTCTTTTTCAGTTGATTGCCCCCTTTTTGGGGCTGTTGATCTGGGTCTTGTGGGATCGCTGGCGGGGGGTAGAGCTGAAGAACCGACGCAAGCATGCGGCGCGGCTGCGGGAGATCCTCACGGAATTGGGGCCGACAGCCATCAAAATTGGCCAGGCCCTCTCCACCCGTCCCGACCTGGTCTCGCCCCTTTTTCTGGAAGAGCTGGCCAAGTTGCAGGATGAGCTGCCCCCCTTCGACAATGCCACTGCCTTTGCTCTCATCGAGGCGCAAATCGGCCAGCCAATAGAGCAGATCTTTCGCGAGATCGGCCCGGAACCGGTTGCCGCGGCCAGCCTGGGGCAGGTTTACCAGGCGTATCTGCACACGGGAGAGAGAGTTGCCGTCAAGGTGCAGCGGCCCGATTTGATCGGGCGCATTTCCCTGGACATGTACATCATCCGCAGCCTAGCCGCCTGGGCCAAGCGCACCTTCCGCCGCATCCGCAGCGACCTGGTGGGCATTGTCGATGAATTTGCGGGGCGGCTGTACGAAGAGATGGACTACACCCAGGAAGGCCGCAACGCCGAGCGCTTTCTAGAGCTGTACCGCCACCCCTCCATCTACGCTCCCAAAATCTATTGGGAGTACACCCGCACCAAGGTGCTGACAATGGAGTGGATCGACGGCATCAAGCTGACCCAGCTTGACAAAATCGCCGCCGCCGGGCTAAACGGGCAGCACCTCATCGAGATCGGGGTCAACTGCTCTCTGAAGCAGCTCTTGGAGCACGGCTTTTTCCATGCCGATCCCCATCCGGGCAACCTCTTGGCTATGTACGACGGGCGGCTGGCCTACATTGACTTTGGGATGATGAGCACCATCCAGCCGCACCAGCGCTACGGCCTCATCAAGGCAATCGTCCACTTGGTCAACCGGGATTTTGCCGCCTTGGCCCAGGACTACGTGGATCTGCAGTTCCTAGATCCCGACACCGATCTCA
Source organism: Synechococcus sp. R65.1 (assembly GCF_047461755.1). Taxonomy (NCBI): domain Bacteria; kingdom Bacillati; phylum Cyanobacteriota; class Cyanophyceae; order Synechococcales; family Synechococcaceae; genus Synechococcus; species Synechococcus sp. R65.1. The sequence continues at coordinate 108,237 of NZ_JANSHU010000005.1, forward strand.
CCCCCATCATCCCCGCCTTGGAGGATGTCTTCGCCGAGGCCCTAGGCAAGCCCGTGGCCGAGCTGAATTTCAAAAGCATTACCGATCGCCTCTCGGGGGTGATGTACAACTTTCCCTTTCGCGTACCTGCCTACTACGCCCTGATCATCCGCTCGCTGCTCACCCTCGAGGGGATTGCCATCGGTCTAGATCCCAACTTCAAGGTCTTGAGCGTAGCCTATCCCTATGTGGCCCAGCGGCTCCTAACTGATCCCGCTCCAGAGCTGCGGGAAGCTCTGCGGGAGCTGCTGTTTAACCAGGGACAATTTCGCTGGAACCGCTTGGAAAATCTGCTGCGCAATGCCGTCAACAGCGAAGACTTTGACTTGCAGGGATCCCTAGAAAAAGCCGTTGATTTCCTCTTTTCGGAACGGGGAGCCTTCCTGCGAGAGCAGCTGGTGGATATCCTCTTTTCCAGCTCAGGCAACGGCTCTACAGATGGTCTAACCCATCTGCAACGTCTGTGGTCAATTCTCAGCAGCAACCCCGCCTTTCAGCCGCTGCAGCTTTTGCCTCTAGTAGCCAAGGTAGCCACCAAGCCAGAAGCCCAACAGCTAGGGCGGCAGTTGGCCTCCCGCTGGCTGCAACGCTTGGCAGCCCGTCTGATCCGGGAGCTGCTGCTTGCAGAGGAGGAGAAGGAGCCTAGGTCACCCGCTTCCCTCAATGGGCGCAACAGGAATAGCGGGCAAGCTGGAGAAATTCAAACCGTCTATGCTTCCCCAGCCCAACCCGCTAGTGCAGTCTAGGTTTGCTGCCTTGGCTTCTTCTACTAGCCGTTCTCGTTTTTGGAACTGGGACTGTTGAGAGCCAGCATCATCCACTCGGAGAATTCATCGCGGCGGAAGACCTGGGGGCAGGAACGCGGGCCAAAACGCAGTAAGCTAGGCATGCCGTGCTCTTTGAGGCGGGCTCGCAGCCAGGTGCCAACGCCTGTCTTGCCATCGTTGGGCATTTCGGTTTGAAAGTCACTGTACATCAGCAACAACTGACTGCGCGACTGGAGCACTGCATTCTCTTGGATCAACTTGGGCAGGGAGAGGTTAGCGTCCAAATTGCTGGCTTTGGTTGACTCTCGACGACGGCTGCGGGAACGGGATTTAGCGCTTTCGCGGTTCTTACGAGCTTTCGGTTCAATGGCCATAGAATCTCCTAGACGACTAAGGAACTCCCAAAAGGGACAAAAACCAGAACTCGCAGGCTGAGGAGAGAGCCCGCTGAGGAAGGTGGCTCGAGGGGTACAGTTCTGGAGCACTCACTGAGAAGGAGGGAAACACGCTCTCAGTCGGCCAAAGAAAAGCTGCGCCAGCCTGCCGCCAAAGCTCAAGATCCCTTGCCTGCCACGGCAATCTCCAGCGCCTTGAGTTCCGGGCCACACATCCAAGACTTGTCTTCGTCTTGCCGGAGGAAGCTTGGCTTGGCTACCCCGGTTTGTAGGGTAGGGAAGTCCGGATGCTACTCTTAATATGACTTAAAACTCGGGCAGGTGAACACTCCCCATTGACCCAGAGGCTGCATAGCGCCTGCGGCTTATAACTTCCCAGGAAGCTGAGCCCTCACGGCAGCGCCGCCTGGCCTAAAGCTGGGGCTTGCGCCGCCTTTTGCCAGTCAGGAGCGGGCTCAGGTTTGCAGGCTTTGTCGGCCGTTGCGGATCACCCGCAGCGACTCCTGTAGCCGCATCTCCAGATCCTGCAAAACCTGATCCACGTAGCGGTGGGCCTCCCGCTGGAGACGCTCTGACTCCTGGAGGGTCTGTCGCCACACCTCCTCGCTCTGTTGGTAGGTTTGCCGCAACAACTGTTCCGCCTGAGCTTGGGCCTGGCGGAGGATGGTGGATTCGCTCACAAGCTGCTCGGCCCGGCGCTGGGCCATGGCCACGATCTCTTGGGCGTAGCGGTGGGCCTCAGCCAAGATTTGATCCCGCTGGCGCAGCACTTCCTCAGCTTCCTCTAGAGCGGTGGGCAGGTTAAGGCGGATGAAGTCCAACTGCTCTAGGATCTTCTCTTCGTCGATGAGAGTGCGCGACCAGAACAAACGAGGACTGCTGAGAATCGCTGCCTCCAGTTGATCCAGGGCCTCCTGAACGCGCATCAACGCCAGGGTCTGATCTCTGGGCAGATCACTGGCGCGATTGAAGGCATCAGAGGGCAATTCTTGCATCAGTCTGGAAAGGGGGTGGCTGTGCTGGGCAAAGCAGGCAGGATGACGCCTACCATATTAGGTTCTCGCAGTCTTGAACCTGGGTGTTCCCACCCTTCCAGAGGCGGGGGACAGAGACCGCTATCTGTGGCAGACTGAGGGAAAGTTGTTGGGTTGCCCTCTGCTTATGCCCCAGCCGCAGCCTCCTCGCCGACTGGAAGATCAATTTGTGGAGAACGTCGCCCGCTACCCCACCTACTTCGTTACCGTCTTGCTGGGGGGAATTTGGGCTGGCCTACAGCCGTTTGTAAACCTGTACCGCAAAAGCGCAACGGCAGCAGCTCTAGTAACTGTGGGATCCCTGGCCCTGCTGTTGTTTATCTATTTCACCCTGCGGGCGATGACAGGGCACACGCTTTTGCCGGCGTGGATGTGGCGTTGAGAGTAAGAGAGCAGCTTACGAGCAAGCCAAGAGAAGTTTAGCTCCTGACGGATCGCTGCTGCCGGCTCTAGCAAGCCGATCGGGTTTGCCGCTAGCTTGGTAAAGGTGTTTTCCTGTTGAGCTCATGGCAGATTGGATCCTGTTGGCACTGGTGGGCTCGACAACCTACCTGCTGCTACAAAAAAGCGTGGCCCGCCTCTCAAAGGTGCCCTGGCGGATCCTGTGGCTAGTGATGATGATCCCCCCCCTGGTTTGGGTGCTGGGGCGGCAGGTGTTTCAGTATAAAATGCCCCCTTTGCTGATGTTGGGGCTATTTTTGGCCTCCTGGCTATTTTTGGCCTCCTATTTTACCAGCATGACTTTGGCGCGTCGGGGGCGCCTCCAACCTCCACCAGCAGGCTCTCAGGCTGGAGTGGAAAACACCCCGGCAGAGCGAGATCCGGAGACAGAGGAAGGCGAGGAGGAAGGTGCTGCAGCTGCTCCCATCTCCATCTCGGAGGTATCGCGGGAAAAGCTCAACCGCTGCTTTCCTTGGAACGTTTTCTATCTGCAAAGCGTGGAGTACCGTCCTCAGGCCATCATCTGCCGTGGCAATTTGCGGGCGGATCCCACGGAAGCCTACGAGCAGGTACAGCGGAATGTGGAAACCACCTTTGGCAAACGCTTTCTGGTGGTGCTGCAGGAGGGGTTTGCCGGCAAGCCTTTTTTTGCCCTGGTGCCCAACCCGGCGGCGCGGCGCTCCCTAACCCGTCAGAAGGAGTGGCCTCTGCTGGCGTTGGGGCTGCTGCTGTTTACCTTTTGGACGACCCTAACTGCCGGCGCCCAAGCTTCTGGAGTCAGCCCTGACCGGTTGCTGCATCTACCCTCTCTGCTCAAAGGGTTACCTTATGCAGTGGGGATCTTGGCCATTCTGGGATCCCATGAAGGGATCCGCTACTGGGTGGCCCGCCGCCACGGCATCAAAACCTCGCTCCCCTATTTCATCCCGGTGCCTTTTGTGTTGGGAACCTTCGGGGCTTTCATCGAGCTGAAAGAGCCGGTGCCCAACCGCAAGGTACTGTTTGACATCGCCGTTGCCGGGCCGCTGGCGGGCAGCCTGGTGGCGTTGACAATGTTGCTGGTGGGGCTGGTCTTTTCGACGCCCGGGGATCCTCCGGCAGGACCAGAGGGGCAGCCGACCCCGATTAGCTTCCATCGCATTGACCCGCGCCTCTCGGTGCTGCTGGCCATTCTGGCGCGCCTGGTGCTGGGGGATCAGTTGCAGCCGGGGCAGGTGATCGATCTGCACCCCCTGGCCTTTGCCGGCTGGCTGGGTCTAGTGGTGGTTGCCTTTAACCTGGTGCCGGTGGGCCAACTGGATGGGGGCCACATTGTCCACGCCATCTATGGCCAGCAGATGGGGGCCAATGTGGGGCGAGTGACTCGCTGGCTGGTGCTGCTGCTGGCTTTGACGGTGCAGCCCTGGCTGTTATTGTGGGCGCTGCTTTTGTTGGTGATCACCAGTGCCGACGAGCCAGCCCTCAACGATGTCACCGAGCTGGATGAGGGCCGGGAGCTGCTGGGGCTGGCAATGTTGAGCTGGCTTGTGCTGATCCTGCTGCCGGTGCCACCCTTTTTGCAAAGCTGGCTTGGCCTGGCCTAGTTCGGGATAGGATCCAAACCACGTCAACCAGCTCAGCCCTGGCTATGCAAGCGGGTTTAATTGTCCAAAAGTACGGCGGCACCTCCGTCGGCTCCATCGAGCGCATCCAGGCCGTAGCCCAGCGGGTAGCCCACACGGTGGAGCAGGGGAAGCGGGTGGTGGTGGTGGTCTCGGCAATGGGAGAAGAAACGGATCGCCTGGTGGAACTGGGGGAACAGATCCTCCAGGGATCCCCGACCACGCCGGCCCAGTGGCGGGAGTGGGACATGCTCCTGTCTACGGGTGAGCAGGTCAGCATTGCCCTGCTGGCGTTGGCGCTGCAGCGCTTGGGCTACCCTGCCCTCTCCTTGACGGCGGCCCAGGTGGGCATCGTCACCACCCGGGATCACGGGCGGGCCCGCATTCTGCACATCCACACCGACCGCCTTTGGCAACACCTAGAGCGGGGAGAGGTGGTGGTGGTGGCCGGCTTTCAGGGCATCACCAGCCTAACTGAGCTGGAGATCACCACCCTGGGGCGGGGGGGATCGGACACCACGGCGGTGGCCTTGGCAGTGGCCCTGGGAGCCGAGCTGTGTGAGATCTACACCGATGTGCCCGGGATCTTTACTGCCGATCCGCGCAAGGTGCCCGAGGCCAGGTTGTTGCCAGAGATTACCGCCGACGAGATGCTGGAGCTAGCCAGCCTAGGAGCGCAGGTACTGCACCCCCGCTCGGTAGAAATTGCTCGCAACTACGGCGTCAAGCTGCGGGTGCGCTCTAGCCTGGAGCCGCTGCAAGCCGGATCAGAAGGCACCCTCATTGTCTCTCCCCCTGCTCGCGTCCGCTCCCCTGATAGCAGCATTGAGCTAGGGCGGGCGGTCGATACCGTGGAGCTGGATGGAGAGCAGGCCAAGTTGGTGTTGGTGGGAGTGCCGGATCGCCCGGGCATTGCCGCGCAACTGTTCCAGGAGATTGCTGCAGCGGGGATCAATGTCGACTTAATTCTGCAGTCGCTCCACCTTAGTGCGGCGGAGGGATCCCCTACCAACGACATTGCCTTCACCGTCAGCCGTGCCCAGGCGGCTCAGGCAGCAGCCGTGGCCCGCAAGGTTGGCCAGGAGCTGGGGTGTAGGGAAGTCCTTGTCGATGAGGCGGTAGCCAAGGTCAGCATTGCCGGGGTGGGGATGATGGGTCGCCCGGGCATTGCCGCTGAGATGTTTCGCGTGCTGGCGGAAGCGGGGATCAACTTGCAGATGATCTCCATGTCGGAGATCAAGGTCAGCTGCGTGGTGGCAGCCGAGCGGGCTGGGGAGGCCGCCCTGGCGCTGGGGGAAGCGTTTCAGGTGATTCCCCAGTTGCATCGAGTCAAGGCAGCGCCTTGCGGGGATCCCCTTCTGCGCAACCACCCGGTGCGGGGCGTTGCCCTGGATCTGAAGCAATCGCGGCTAGGCCTGCGCAAGGTGCCGGATCGGCCGGGGACGGCTGCCCATCTGTTTGGGCGCTTGGCGGATGCTGGCGTTATCGTCGACACCATCATCCAGAGCCAGCGGAGCTACCACAACGGCCTTCCCAGTAACGACATTGCCTTTACCGTGCCTCAGGATCAGGCCAGGGCGGCTGAGGCCGTGTGCTGTCAGGTGGCCGAGGAGCTGCAGGCAGCTGGGGTTGAAACCGACCACGACATTGCCAAAGTCAGCATCGTCGGCGCCGGCATGGAAACGTATCCCGGCGTGGCGGCGCGCTTTTTTGCTGCCTTGGCCGACGCCGGGATCAACATTGAGATGATCGGCACCTCAGAGATTAAGGTAAGCTGCGTGGTGCGACGGGAGCAGGGGATCCGGGCTCTCCAAGCTGTCCACCGTGCCTTTGAACTCGACCGGCCGCTCTGAAAGACTCATACAACGCTGGACAAAAGCGGACTTTTGCTCCAGGTTGACGCTTTCTTCCTGCTTCCACGACCCGTGGCTAGTGGCAGAGTCCACCCCTACCACCCCGCCAGAGGGATCTCCACAGGCGTGACTTCCCCGCGGGCTGCAGGTAGTTGCTCCTTGCCCCCATAAGGCACACCGGCTAAAGACGGAGCCAACCTTAGCCTAGGCAAAATGCC